>JANNYX010000581.1:0-7186 GCA_031410295.1 Rhodoferax sp. | reverse complement strand
CTGGGGCGAGGTTTGCGCGAGGAAATCAAGCATCATTTGAACATCTGCCTGGGCCTCTTGGCTGGTGGCCGCCGACTCGGCGATGCGCGCCTTGGCCTGTTCCAGCGTCAGGTCGTCGCGGTACAGGGCCTTGTGCATGGCCTTGACGGCGCCGATGCGCTCCGGCGAGAAGCCGCGCCGGCGCAGGCCCTCGTAGTTCATGGAGCGCGCAGCGGCCGGCTGGCCCTGGCACATCACAAACGGCGGCAAATCGGCAAACAGCAAGGAGCACATGGCCGTCATGCAATGCGCGCCGATGCGCACAAATTGGTGCACCACCGTAAAGCCACCCAGGATCGCCCAGTCGTCCACCTGCACGTGTCCAGCGAGTTGCGCGTTGTTGGCAAAAATGGTGTTGTTGCCAACCTGGCAGTCGTGCGCCAGATGAACATAGGCCATGATCCAGTTGTCATCGCCAACCCGGGTCACCCCAATGTCACCCGGCGAGCCAATATTGAAGGTGCAAAACTCGCGGATGGTGTTGCGGTCGCCAATGACCAATTCGCACGGCTCGCCAGCGTATTTTTTGTCTTGCGGAATCGCGCCCAGGGAGCTGAACTGGAAGATGCGGTTGTCCCTTCCAATCGTGGTGTGGCCCTCAATGACGCAATGCGGGCCAATTGTGGTGCCACCGGCCACTTTCACGTGTGGGCCAATCACGGTGTAAGGCCCGACGGTCACCGACGGGTCGAGTTCAGCCTGGCTGTCAACAACGGCCGAGGCGTGGATATGGCTTTGGACAATGCTCAATGGGGCGCTCGCTCTTTGGCTCAGGCGATGGTGCGCATCGTGCACATAAGTTCAGCCTCGCAAGCCAGGTTGCCGTCGACTCTTGCAGTGCCTTTGAACTTGAAAATGCCAGCCTTCATGCGCTCCAGGCTAACCTCCATGATCAGTTGATCACCTGGCTCCACCGGCCGCTTGAAGCGCGCCGCGTCGATTCCGGCAAAGTAATAGACAGTTTTATCGTCCGGCACGACACCCAAGGTATCAAACGCCAAAAGCGCTGCCGCCTGCGCCATCGCTTCGAGCATCAGGACACCGGGCATGACTGGGCGATGCGGAAAATGGCCGGTGAAAAATGGCTCGTTGATGGTGACGTTTTTCAACGCCTTGATGCGAACTCCTTTTTCAAGCTCCAGTACACGGTCTACCAACAGGATCGGGTAACGGTGCGGCAGTTTTTTGAGGATTTCGTGAATGTCCATGTGGCTCATGCTGGTTCTACTGGTATTTTTCAAGGGCGCGAAGGCGGTCGCGAATGCCGTGCAGCTGCTTGAGCGTGGCGGCATTTTTCTCCCAGGCGCTATTGTCATCAATCGGAAACACGCCGGTGTAGTGGCCTGGTTTCGAAATGGAACGGGTCACCACCGAGGCCGCCGAAATGTGGACATTTGCACCAAGCGTCAGGTGGCCCAAAATCACGGCCCCGCCGCCCACGGTGCAGTGCGCGCCTATCACGGCACTGCCTGCCACGCCGGCGCAACCGGCAATGGCCGTGTGTTTGCCAATGCGAACGTTGTGGCCAATTTGAATCAGGTTGTCGAGCTTGACGCCGTCTTCAATCATGGTATCTTGCAAAGCCCCTCGGTCGATGCAGGTGTTGGCGCCAATTTCCACGTCATTGCCGATTTGCACCGCTCCGAGCTGCTCAATTTTTTCCCATGCGCCGTCGTTCGGCGCAAAGCCAAAGCCGTCAGCACCTATCACCACTCCTGCGTGCAGAAGGCAGCGCGCGCCCACAATACAGTCCTCGCCGACCGTGACACGGGACTTGAGGATGGTTTCGCTGCCGATACGGGCTCCGCGTTCTATGACGCAAAGCGGACCCACTGTCGCCGTCGGGTGCACCGAAGCCTCTGCATCCACTACAGCCGATGGATGGATCCTGGGCAATTTGGCGTCGCTGCTTGGTGCCAGGTGACGTTTCCATAGTTGCGTGACGCGGGCAAAGTAGAGGTACGGGTGGTCGGTGACGATGCAGGTTCCGCGCGCCAACGCTGCCGCTTGCATTTGCGGGCCCACGATGACACACGCCGCCTTTGACGCCGCGAGGTCCTGCTGGTAGCGCGGATGACTGAGAAAACTCAACTCGCTGCTGGTCGCGCAAACCAGAGACGAAATACCGCTGATTTGGGAAGCCGGGTTGCCGTGAAGCGTGCCGCCCAGCGCGTCGACGATAGCTCCTAGTTGCAAGGACACATTTCGACAGGCTTCGGGCCGCCCTTGACGGCCCTTATCGGGCAGCGCCCGAGTTGAGCGCCCGGATCACCTTGTCGGTGATGTCATGCTTGGGGTTGACATAAACCGCCTCTTGCAGAACCAAGTCGTATTTCTCGGCTTCAGCAACGGTCTTGACAACACGATTGGCCCGCTCAAGGACCTGTTGAAGTTCCTCGTTTTTGCGCGAGTTCAGGTCTTCCTGAAATTCCCTGCGCTTGCGCTGGAAATCCCGATCCAGATCAACCAGCTGTTTTTGGCGTGTGACGCGCTGCGTTTCAGAAAGTGTCGGTGATTCGCGTTCAAGTTTGTCTGCGCTGCTCTTGAGGCTTGCGCCCAAATCCTGCAGATCTTTCTCGCGTTTGGAAAATTCCTGCTCCAACTTCGCTTGGGCAGCCTTCGCCGTGCTGGCCTCTTTGAATATCCGATCAGTATTGACAAAGCCGATCCGGAACTCCTGGGCCTGCAACGGCGAAATCGCCATGGCGCCGAACGCCAACAAGGACACTAAGCCGTGACGGAAAATCAGTTTCATTAGAACGACGCACCAATCTGGAATTGAATTGACTGGATTCTATCGCCGTTAAAGCTTCTCAGCGGTTGCGCGAAAGCCAGCCGCAAGGGGCCGACTGGAGATATCCAGCTGACGCCCAGACCAACTGAAGACCGCAGGTCCGCTACGCTGAAAGATTCATTTTCTCCATAGACATTGCCAAGGTCCATGAAACCGTACATACGCAAGGTGCGGTCGTTGCCGGCGCCTGGAAACGGAAACAGCACCTCGGCATTCAAACTGATTTTTTTGGTGCCCCCGATTGAAATGTCAGACACACTGTCCCTTGGACCCAGACTGCCTTGCTGAAATCCTCGCACGGATCCAAGGCCGCCGCCAAAGAAGTTCTTGAAAAGAGGATACGGGCGATCGCCGATGGCTGCGCCCCAGCCCAATTCCGCGTTCAATGCCCCGGTGAATTTTTTGTTGATCGGGTAATACTGCTGGAATTGGTAGGTCGCCTTGACGTACCTGGCGTCACCGGCAAGACCCCACTCGCCCAATGCGCGCTGGTAAATACCCGTGGTTGGCACAATCGCGCTGTCGCGCCGGTCGCGACCCCAGCCGATCGTCAATGGAACGACACTGCTGGAGTAGCCAAACTGGTTGGCATAGTTCAAATAGGCATTTGGCAGCAGTGTTCCTGGCACAATTTCGGTGCGCTCCACGCCCAAACCAAAATATATGGTGTCCGATTCCGTAAACGGAACTCCAAACCGAATGCTCCCCCCCGATGTGATCAATTGGTAATAACTCTGATCTTGATAAGGGCTTGACGTGCGGTGGAAGATGTCAACTGAACGAGAGACGCCGTCTGCCGTGAAGTACGGATTCGTCGTGCTGATCACGACGGTGCGATTGATCTTGCTGGTATCGACGTTAATGCCTAGCGAGTTGCCCGAGCCAAAGGCATTGTCCTGCCGGATGCCAAACGACAATCCCAAACCATCACCGCTGGAATAATTTCCACCCAGGTTCAGGCTACCCGTCGGTTTTTCAACCACTACCACCGTCACGTCAACTTGATCTGGTGTGCCAGGCACTTCCCGCGTCTCTATGCCAACCTCCTTGAAATAGCCCAATCGGTCAACCCGGTCTCGCGAGAGCTTGATCTTGTCGGCGTCGTACCAGGAAGCCTCAAACTGTCGAAACTCGCGGCGAATCACTTCGTCACGGGTGCGGGTGTTTCCCGCCACATTGATTTGACGAACGTAGGCCCGACGTGACGGGTCACCGAGCATGACAATGGCCACCCGATTGTTGGTGCGGTCAATTTCAGGACGCGCCTCCACTCTGGCAAACGCATAGCCAAAATTGCCGAAATAGTCCGAGAAAGCCTTGGTTGTCTGAGTGACCAAATCAGCGTTGTAGGCTTCACCTGGCCGAACTGCCACCAGAGACCTGAATTCGTCCTCCCGACTCAGATAGTTGCCCTGCAGCCGGACGCTAGAGACGACGAATCGCTCGCCCTCGGTCACGTTGATGGTGATGTCAATGTCACGCTTGTTGGGTGAAATCGCCACTTGGGTGGAATCGACGTTGAATTCAATAAAACCGCGCGTCAGGTAATACGAGCGCAGGGTCTCGATATCCGCGTTCAATTTGGCCCGCGAATAGCGGTCCGACTTGGTGTACCAGCTCAACCAACCACCTGTGTCGAGGTCAAACAGGTTAAGCAATGTGGACTCCCCAAATGCCTTATTGCCAACAATTCGGATTTCATTGATTTTCGCAGGCTCACCCTCGGTCACCGTGAACAGGAGGTTCACACGGTTGCGCTCGATCGGTGTGACCGTGGTCACCACCTCAGAACCATAAAGACTCTTGTTGATGTACTGGCGCTTGAGTTCCTGCTCTGCACGATCAACCAACGCCAGGTCAAAAGGCCTGCCATCGGCCAGCCCGACATCGCGCAGCGCCCGTTTGAGGAGCTCCTTGTCGAACTCCTTGGTTCCGGCAAAGTCAAGTTCCGCTAACGTAGGGCGCTCCTCAACGATGACCACCAGCACGTCGGCAATTGTCTCGAGACGCACGTCCTTGAACAAACCCAGCGAAAATAACGATCGGATGGCCGAAGCGCCTTTTTCGTCGGTGTAAGTTTCACCTACCCGCACTGGGATTGACGCAAAAATGGTACCAGCCTCTACCCGCTGAAGGCCCTCGACGCGGATGTCCCGAACCTGAAAAGGTTCGACGGCCCAGGCAGAGCTTGCGATCAGGACCTGTGCGACAACCAGCAGCAACTTGAGTCGTAGGGATGTGAATGACATTGTTTTTTGTTTCAGGTTGGAGTGGACGCCCTGTCCATTGCGAAAGTATCCGAAAGACCTCACCCAATCAGGCGGTTGAGGTCGTTGAAGACAGCGATGGACATCATGGCTGCCAATACCACCACACCACCGCGTTGAAGGCGCTCCATCCAGGCCTCAGTGACCGCCCGTCCGGTCAGGCCCTCCCAAAGATAATACATCAGGTGCCCGCCATCGAGAACCGGCAACGGCAGGAGATTCATCACCCCAAGACTGACGCTGATGAGTGCCAGGAAAAGCAAATACTGGTTCAGCCCCAAACTGGCCGATTTGCCGGCGTAATCGGCGATTGTCAGCGGGCCGCTTAAATTCTTGATCGAGGCCTCGCCCAGCACCATTCTTCCGATCATCTTGAGCGTCAAGAGTGAAACCTCCCAGGTTCGCAAAGCGCCTCCGTAGAGTCCTTCGACAAAACCGTATTGCACAGTTGTCAACGCGGGCGCTGAACCTACAAATGCGCCAATGCGCCCAACCTCCTGACCGTTTTCCTGACTGGGGCGGGGCCGGACCACCAGCGCAACCTCTGAATTTCCACGCATCACCGTCCACCGATCTGCGCCGGAATCACCAGGCGGCTTGACTGCGCCACGGATCAATTCGCGCAACTGCTGGCCATCAATGATATTGATTGTGCCGACCTTGATCACTACATCACCCTCGCGCAATCCAGCGCTGGCGGCTGCGCCATCCGGCATCACCTGACCCATGACCGGAGCCGTCAACGGACTGGTGATGCCAATTTTTCGAAACAGACTGGCGTCCACTTCAGGTGCGTTGACCTCGCTCAAATTCAGCACCACCTGACGGCTGCGGCCGCCCGGTCCGACGCTGACCATCAAGACCAGGTCACGGGAATCGAGTGCACCACGGGTCGCCAACCAGCGAAATTCTTCTAACGAAACCACTTCCTTGACAGGATCACCTTGCAGTGCCGCTTGGGTCACAATTTCGCCACCCTTCAAGCCGGCGCGCTCGGCCAACGACCCTTTCACGGGGCTGGCCAGAATCGGTTTCGCTTGTTCGATCCCGTTCCAATTGACCGCTGCATACAAGAGGATGGCGAGCAGCAAATTTGCAATCGGTCCGGCTGAAACAATGGCCACCCGCGAGCGCAATGGTTGTGTATTGAACGCCAGATGGCGCTCTGCCGGATCCACAGGGGCTTCACGCTCATCCAGCATCTTGACGTAGCCGCCCAAAGGAAACGCGCCCAAAACAAATTCAGTTGAAGAGCCTTTAGGTGTCCATCGTGCCAAAGACTTTCCAAAACCGACCGAAAACCGCAGTACTTTGACGCCACACCAGCGCGCCATCTGGTAATGACCGTATTCATGAACGGCCACCAGCAGCCCCAAGGCCAGCAAAAATGCAGCAACAGTCAACATGGTTTCAGGTCCTAAGCCTTATTTTCGCAGTTCAAAAGCAATCGCCGTCGCGGTTGCCCTGCATTCTGCGTCAAGCGCCAACAGGTCTTGCAACGATTTTGGCGCCGTCATATGGACCTTCTCCAGGGTGCGCAAATTGACGTCATGGATTTGATCAAAACGGATTGTTCCCGCCAAAAAAGCGTCCACAGCAATTTCATTCGCTGCATTCAGGACGGCGGTGGTACCGGCCGGACCATCCAATACGGACCATGCCAACTTCAGCCCCGGAAACCGCGCCTGATGGCCATGTGCCTCCAACGACTCAAAACTGAGTCCAGTCATGTCGGAAAAGTTCAATGCTGCCGCCCCGCATTCGATCCGATCCGGCCAGGAAAGCCCGTAGGCGATGGGTCCACGCATGTCTGGCGTGCCAAGTTGGGCAAGGACCGAATTGTCTCTGTATTGGACCATTGAATGGATCACACTTTGCGGATGAATCACCACATCGATCTGTTGCGGCGAAACACCAAACAGGTAACGGGCTTCAATGACCTCCAGCGCCTTGTTCATCATGGTGGCGGAATCCACTGAAATCTTGCGCCCCATGACCCAATTCGGGTGGGCGCAAGCCTGTTCAGGGGTCACGTCCCGAAGGTGGTGATGCGCCATTGTCCGAAATGGCCCGCCAGACGCGGTCA
>JANNYX010000580.1:0-5260 GCA_031410295.1 Rhodoferax sp. | reverse complement strand
CAATCAGGCGGCCTTTGACGACGATGCGCAGGTGATCCCTAACCGCAAGAAACAAACCATGACCTGGCGCACCGAGATCCGCACACCGGGCTTGCCGCCCAACACCCGGCGCCTGGGCGACCTGCGCCTGGAATGCCGGGTCGGGATGGAAGCCGGCCTGATTTCCAACAGCAGCAGTCTCATCGGCCGGATTGCATCGGCTCTGCTCGATACACCGGCCTATTGCGAAAGAAAAGAGCCCCACTACCTGTTTTTTTCAGATCGACCGCTGTTCGGCGTGACCCTGGTGGCGGGCGGGCGCCGCGAGATCCTGCCCGTTAACAAGCTTTATGCGGCCGCCAGTGACGACCCCGCGCTCAAGGACGACTTGCCGTATTGTGATTGTGAGGTGCTGTTGGACCGCACCTACTTCCTGCCACTTGGCGACCCAAGCTGGCCCGACGAGACGCTGGTCGAGTTTGACTACATGGAGGGCGAATGATGAAAGTCGTCGCCGATAGCCGGATTCAGGGCTTGGCCCATGCATTTGCGCCTTGCGTGGCCGGTCTGTGCCTCGTGGGTTGTGCGGGTCTGGCTGGCTTGTCAAATCCTGAAACACCGATGTCGCCATTTCTTGACCCCTTGATGTCGATGCAAAGCGCGAAAGGCGCGGTTGTCGTCGGAACAAGCACCATGGCTGAGGTGCGGGCGGCGCTGGGCCCGGCGGTGGTGGTCAAGTTCGACAGCGGCTACGAAGTCTGGGTTTACCGGACCCGGGGGGTCGACGTGTCCGCCAGGGCAGCCACGACCGCTGCAACGGCGAACCAGGCTGAATTTGTCATTCTGTTTGCGCCGTCCGGTCATGTCAAAAAAACCCGTATCCGTCCTGCGAACGTTACCGTCAGCCGACGCAATCACCCTGACGCCACTGCTCAACTGATCGTATAAACGACGCCCGCCCCGCCTACTACCTGATGTTTTTCGTTTCGTTGCGCGACCTTGATCATGAGCGATTGATTTTTCTTGACATCAGCCGGCAGCGAGATCTCTAGGGCTAAGGGATAAATTTGATTGGGCTGCTTATCGACGCGAACGACAGCGATGCTTCGCTCAATCACAACGAAGCGACTATCGCCGTCAATGTTCAGTACACCTTCTTCAACCGTCACCTTGCCCAGCTTGCGGGAATGTAGACAGGCAAAACGAGAACCTTTTTCTAAAGTAAGGATGCCCCTCCAGCAACCAAGGGTCGTCTCAATCCTTGTGCGCTCCAGAAACACGATGTCACCATCACCCAATTTGTCCGGGGACAAAGCAGGTGGTGTGAAATCCACCCGCGGAAATGCTGTTCCGTCTTCGTCGAGGGAAAGCCGGAGCTTTGTACCTCTTGGCAATCCCTGCGCGTCGACGACGATCTCCATGAATCGTTCGCTGTTGAAGCGGTTGCCGGCGACGAATGGAAACTTGATAAGCCGTAGGAAAGGCGCGACAAGATTGACGACCGTAAGATTTCTCTGCGCCAGATTGTTGCGCCTGACGACAACTGCTCCGCCAATTGGACTGCCCGTGGCAAAAAGGTCAAAAGAGGTGAACGCGTAATCGTTGTCTGCCTTGACCGATGCAAGCAGGCACGGATGCCAGGGATGCGTGTTTTCCCAACCCCAAAGATCTTCCACCTGGCTTGCGGAAATGCTGAATTTTGCGATGACCGAGCCCCCGCTGGGAATACTTGCCGGAGTACCGGACGTCGCTGGAGAACCGGGTAGGGGCAATGGTGTGACATGCGTCGCGTCGCTGGCGATCCAGTCCGCTGGATATATGAATTGAGTCTCTACATAGGGCGTAATCCGGGTGTTGACAACGACGTTGCGCGCCTCCCGCGGACCCTTGTTGGTCACACGAACATAGAGAAAGTTCTGGTTGTGCCGCTCGACCCGATTGGATTGCGCCGGATCACCTGGATTGAACACGTCGTCGTCAAACGTGCGGATGACGATATCGGAGAAATCCCAGAAATCGCCGCCGGGCGGCGTGGATGGTTCGGCGCCGCTATCGCCAGAATAATCCTTGATGAACACATCGGCAAAATCAAGCGCCTGGTACACATTGACCCTGCCGTAACCCAATTGATTGTTCCAGACGCCGTTGGGGTAAGCGGTACTGTCGCTATAGGGAACAGTTCCTTTTTTTTCAGCGGTTCGTTCAATGATCTTGCGGACTTCGACATTGCTCAAAGCCGGATACGCGCCAAGAAGCAGCGCCGCGAGGCCGGCGACATGGGGTGTAGCCCCAGAGGTGTAGCCAAAATTCAGATTAAGGCCGCTGCCAATATCCGTCGTAGGCATTGGCGCCCCCGGGGCAACAACCGACATTTCTACGCCGTAATTTGAGCCTATCCCGCCAGGGAAGATGGGTGGTTGCGGGGTCGGGTCGAGGATCCACCGGTTGTCCGTCTCGTCAGAAGCGCCGCACGCCATGACGTTCGGGTTCGTCGCGGGATAGGTTATGCCGCCCAGCGCATTGTGGTTGTGCGTTGCGGCGCACATCACAACGCCTGCAGCTTGCGCGCTGGCGATGGCAACGTCGATAAAGCCTGTGTGCCAGGTATTGCCGGTTGGGTCAGTTCCGCCGCCCGGATCAAGCGGAATGTGGGAGCGGTCGTACCCATTGCCGAAACTCATATTGATGATGAGCTTTTTGGCAGCAGCCTGGGCGACCGCATAACCGATGCCCGCAGCGACTTCTGTGTCGCTCGCAAGGTTGAATGCGATTGGCACAAACTGGTAGCCTCCCGCCAACCCCGCCACGTCGACAGAATTGTTATAAAAGGCGCTGGTAACGCCTGCAACCCATGTTCCGTGGCCGGTCAAGCCTGGACTCGCGGGATAGGATCGAGGCGCGCCCGTGCCACTGAGGACACCCAGATTGTCGAAAGTGGTTCCGTCGGAAAACTTATTGGGGAGAAGGTCAGGGTGATCGAGCTGGCATCCGGAGTCGAATATTGCCATCAGGACGGCGAGGCTCGATGAGAACGCGGTTCCTGGATAGATTTGCCAACCCTCGGGCGCATGAATTTGCGCCATGTTCCACTGCGAGCCAAATTGCGGGTCGTTCGGTGTTGCCGCCAAAGGCGAAAGCAGCGGCATATTCTGCAACAGCACCTCTTTCACCACCTGCTTTTCATTCTCCAGCAGAACGTCGCGCAGACGATAGGCATTTTGCTTGAGAGGGTTGTTTATCACAAAAAAACGATAGCCCCCGAGATACCTGGACATGCCAGGTCTTTCGCTCAGTTCGAACTTCTCTGCCACGCGAGCCAGCAGGTTTTCTATGTCACCGCCTAACAGCGCGGGTTTCAGAACCAATACGTTTGATAGAGGGCACAGCAAGCCGTAATGGTTCTCACTGCCTGCCAACCGATAAACTGGCTCAATCAAGTCCAATTTATCCTGCAATCGTTTCTCTATTTCGTCGAATTGCATCTGCTCAATGGGCTTGCCCGCAGCAGTGCGCACCCATAGGCGTTGGTTAGTGTGGTTGACGACTTGAGCGAATGGCTTGCGGTAAGCATTTGCTTCAAGCCGCCTATCCTCCAGATCAAGCCCGGCCAGGTGCAAGATGTCGTCGACATCCGCGCTCTTAAACGGCTCCTTAAAACTCAACATCAACCGCGTTCGATCCAGCGTCATCAGGCGCCCGGATCCGTGTCTCAATCGGGATGGAAAGTTTTTCATGAGCTTGTCCTTCGAAGGATTGCCTTCAAAATTTGGCCGTTCAGCAAAAAAATTTCTGTCGCGAGCAGAAGTATTGGATCTCCCGAAACCTCAAGTGGCAGGCCCAGGGGAGGAGGGAATTTGCCTCCTTTGATTCAACTATATCCCTGGGTAACTTCTAGCGCAATGATGTTGCCGCCGACCGAAAACTGAACCGGGTGTTTTACTAGCTCTGCCTGATTTTTAGGCAGGAGAAAACCGGAGTGATCACCACGGAGACTTTAGGCAACATAAAGCGCATGCTTGTACGTTCGGACCAATAAGTTTGGCAAGCTGGCGGGCTTCGTTGACGAATTGCAGCAGGCCCTTCAGGCCGATGCCAGCCGCAACAAACAAGACCGGCGCAGTGCAAAAGCGTTGTCTGCGGCCGGTCAATGGACCGGTTGCAGCGCCTACCGCCTCCTCAAACCCAGCACAATCACGGTTGCCACCACCACCAGGGCGCCGGCGAGTTGAATCGGCGCAATCGCCTGGCCCAGGATGGCCCAGGCCAGCACCAAAGCGAACACCGGTTCGGTGTTCATGATGGCCGAATTGCCGGCCACGCCGAGTTTGGGCAATACGGTGAACATGATGGTGAAGGCGGTGCCGTACAAAAACGTCAACGCCGCCAGGCCCCACCAGCCGGCTGTGGCCTGCGGAAAATGAAACCCACCCTGAGCCGTGACCAGCGCCAGCGCGATCAGCCCGGCAATCGTCAGCGTGCTGACGGTGCGAACCCGGCCATCCAGGTCGATCACCTCGTGCTGCGTGATGATCATCGCCAAGCCAAAGGTGGCCGCTGCCGCCATGGCAAACGCCACCCCGGCGCCAATGTTGCCCCATTGCCCGGCGGCGCCTAGACCCGAGGCCGCCCCCAAAACATCCAGCGCCAGGGCCAGGCCGAAGAGCAGAATCGGCATCGCCAGCAACACCGTGCGTTCGGGGCGGCGCTGATAGAGCAGGCGGTCCCACAACGCCGCCCACAGCGGATAGGTGTTGAACGCGAGCAGCGCCAGCGCCACTGGCAGGCGCGCCACCGAGGAATACAAGCACAGGCTCTGGATGCCGATCAAGAGTCCGATGAGCGGCAAATAACGTTTGTGCCGCGCATTCAAACGCACCGACACGCGCTGAACCATGAGCAGGCCCGAGACTACCAACGCCGTGACGGCGCATCTGAACACCACGGCGGTGGCGACATCGACGCCATTGTTGAAGGCGATGCGCGCGGCGACGTGGTTGGCGCCCATCATCAGGGCGATCAACAAAAGCGTGGCGAAAGCCGTGCCGCTCAAGGCCCGCGCCGACGCTGGCCCCGGCATCAGTACAGGCCCCGCTGGCGGGCCTGCAGGCGAGCCAGGCCCAGGAGCGCATCGGTGAACGGTGTCGGCACGGCGGTGAGCGCGCCCAGCTCCTTGACCACCGTCACCAGCGCATCGAGTTCCACCGCGCGACCGGCTTCGACGTCTTGCAGCATCGAGGTTTTGAAGACGCCGAGTTTCATCGTGACGGCATGGCGGTCTGCC
>JANNYX010000579.1:0-21909 GCA_031410295.1 Rhodoferax sp. | reverse complement strand
CCGCACGTCCCGCCGATGACGACCACCCCTACGGCCACACCAAGGCTGAATATTTTTCCTCCGGCTTTGAAGGCGTGTTGATCATCGCGGCGGCGCTGGCCATCATCTGGGCCGCCGCGCACCGCATTTTTGACCCGCAGCCGTTGCAGCAACTCGGCTGGGGCCTGGCGCTGTCGGTCGGCAGTTCGGCCCTGAACGGCGGGTTGGCCTGGGTGATGTTCCGCGCGGCGAAAGAGCACCGCTCGATTGCCCTGGAGGCCGACGCCCGGCACCTGGTCACCGATGTGTGGACCTCCGTGGGGGTGGTGGTGGGCATTGGCCTGGTGATGCTGACGGGCTGGTTGTGGCTGGACGCGCTGGTGGCGATCGGCGTGGCGCTGAACATCCTGCGCGAAGGCGCCCACCTGATCTGGCGCTCCAGCCAGGGGCTGATGGACGAGGCGCTGGAGCCCGAGGTGGTGGCCACCATCCGCGAAACTTTGCATGAATTCGAACACCAGCGCGGCCAGAACCCCCAGAGCGACCAGATAAACCTGCCCGAAGCGCTGGTCGCGTCTGCCAGACACCACATCATCCGTTTTGACCACATCAACACGCGCAAATCCGGCCAGCGCCGTTTTGTTGATCTGCACATGCACATGCCGGCAAGCTGGTCGCTGGGCCGGGCGGCCGCCGTGCGCATGCGTGTCGAGCAAGCGCTGATGAGCGCCGTGCCGGGTCTGCGCGCGACGATTCAGCTGTTGCCGTCGGACGTGGAACCGCATTTTGATGACGCCAAGGATTTGATTTAATCAGTTTGGGCTGCCAGGGCGACGCTGGCGCCTGTTTTTAAAAGCTTAAGAAAATGTACCTATATGGCCGATAGAGAATATAGAAAGTTTGCTATATATGTAATAGCATCCTGGAGATCGCTTCAGCTGCAGATTCAGGTGGCGCTTCAAGTGGCGCTTCAAGTGGCGTTGCTGCTGGCCATGGCGCCGGACCAGGCACAGGCGCAGGGTATGCGTGCTCAAACCGTCGCCAGCGGCCTGGAGAACCCCTGGGGCGTGGCGTTTTTGCCGGACGGAAAATTTCTCGTGACCGAGCGGCCCGGGCGCTTGCGCCTGGTCGATGCGGCGGGTCAAGTCTCGGCGCCGTTGGCTGGTGTTCCGCCGGTCGCCGCCGGTCGCCAGGGTGGTTTGCTGGATGTGATGGTGGACGCTGATTTCGCCCAGAACCGCACCCTGTTTTTTTGTTTTTCGGAGCCCGGCATCAGTGCAAATTCAAGTGCCGACAGCACGGCGTTGGCGCGCGCCCGCCTGAGTGTGGACGGCCAGAAGCTGGAGGAGGTGAAGGTCATCTTCAGCCAAAAACCCAAGGTGGCTAGCAGCCTGCATTTTGGCTGCCGTATTGTCGAGAGTCGCCACGCGGGGCTCAATGGCAAAGCCGACGGGATGTTGTTCCTGACCCTGGGCGATCGTTTTTCGCGCATGGACGACGCGCAGAGCCTGGACAACCACCTTGGCAAAGTGATTCGCATCAACAAGGACGGCAGCGTGCCCAAAGACAATCCCTTTGTCGGCAAGGGCGGCGCCTTGCCCGAGGTATGGAGTTTCGGCCACCGCAATATGCAAGGCGCGGCGCTGACACCCGATGGCAAGTTGTGGACGCACGAACACGGCCCGCAAGGGGGCGACGAAATCAACACCCCCAAAGCCGGCTTGAACTACGGCTGGCCGGTCATCACTTACGGCGAAAACTACGGTGGCGGCAAGATTGGCGAGGGCATCACAGCCAAAGAAGGGCTGCAACAACCGGTTCATTATTGGGTGCCGTCGATTGCGCCTTCGGGCATGGCATTTTTGACCAGTGAGCGTTATGGCAAAGCCTGGGTCGGCAACCTGTTTGTCGGTTCGCTGAAATTCAGCTACCTCAACCGGATTGAATTGAACGAGCCGTTCAAGGGCAAGGTGGTGCGGGAAAACCGGCTGCTTGAAAGCGGGCGCGAACGCATTCGCGACGTGCGCCAGGGGCCGGATGGGTTACTCTATGTGCTGACTGACAGCGCATCAGGGCGCTTGATCCGCCTCTTGCCCGATTGACGCCGACTGTTGCGAAGCGACGCCACCTTGACCTCTCCCTTAACCTCTCCCTTAACCTCTGCCGTGTCCTCAAGTTTTACCGAACCTTCACCACCCTCTGCCATCCCCCCGGGCTTTAAACCCCGCCACATGGGCGACGGTTACCTCGCTGTCACCGGCCCACTGTTCACGCGGCTGCATGAGGGCCGGCTGCAAGTCGGCTTTCTCGTTGAAGAGCGCCATTGCAACATCATGGGCATTTGCCACGGCGGCATGCTCGCCACCCTGGCCGACATGGTCTGCCCGATCACAGCGCACTTTTCCTGCGAGGCGGCAAAGAACCGGTTTCTTCCGACCGTCAGTTTGCAGATCGACTACCTGGCCTCTGCCCGCAAAGGCTCCTGGGTACAGGCGCAGGCCGAAGTGTTGCGGGCCACACGCACGATGATTTTCATGCAGGGGACGGTTGCCGTGGAAGAAGCAACCATCGCGCGTGTCAGCGGGATCTTCAAAATCGGACAGCTGGTCGATTTCAAGCAACTGCAAGCGACGTCGACCTAGCTTGAAACCCCCCATGCGCGACCTGTACGCGACCTACCTGGTGCTGCGCGACCTGCGCGCCACCCATGTGCGCCGGGCGCGTGTCATGGTGATGGTCAGCAGCGCTTTCCTGATACTGCTGGGTGGCGCCTATGCGGTTTATTTTGGGCTCCAGGGCAACTACCTGGCCGCGCTGGTCCAGTTCGAGATGCTGGCCATCGGCGTCTGGGCCTTGTTCGTGACGCACAGGGGCCATCTTCGTTTCGCCATTTTTTTGCTGCTGAGCAGTTTGTTCCTGGTGTTCAGCGGTATTGCGCTGTTTGTTGACGTGCCCAGCAGCGCGGTGCCGCGTTCGGCCCACCACGGCCTGCTGCCGCTGGGCGTGGCCGGTTACCTGCTGCTGCGCACTGAAAGCGTTTTTTGGCGGCATGGGTACCCGGTGGCCTGCATGTTGGCGCTGGCCTTGTTTTCCAGCAGCAATTACGCCCCCGTTACGCAGTTCGCCATGCCTGAAAACGCCCGTGCGCTGGCGATTTGGGTCAACAACTTCAGCGCCTTTGGCATGTTGTATGTGTTGGTGCACATCTTCATCGGCGACATCAACCAGATGGAAGGGTATTTGCTCAATTCCAACAACCGTTTCGTCAAGATGGTCAGCGGCATGTTTCCAAAAACCATCGCCGAGCGCCTGCTCTCAAAAGGCGAAACCTTTGCCGAGCGCCACACCGATTGCTCCATCCTGTTTGCCGACATTGTCGGATTCACCAGCCTGTCGGAGCGTATCAGTCCGGTGGCACTGGTGGAGATGTTGACCGAAATTTTTGCCCGGTTCGACGCCGTTGTTGAACAAAAAGGCCTGACCAAAATCAAGACCATAGGCGACGCCTACATGGTCGCCTCCGGTGTGCCGGAGGCGCAGGCGGACCATGCCAAAGTGTTGGTGGAGTTTGGGCGCGAGATGTTTGAATTGATCCAGGGCATCCATGGCATTGACCTGCGTATTGGCATCGCATCGGGCGAACTGGTGGCCGGCGTGATCGGCCAGTCGCGCCAGTTGTTCGATGTCTGGGGTGATGTGGTCAACACCGCCTCGCGCATGGAATCACATGGTGTACCGGGGCGCATCCAGGTGTCTGAGTCCACCTACCGGTTGACGCGCGCCTGGTTCACCTACGAGCGGCGCGAGCAAATAACGCTCAAAGGCAAAGACGGCAAGCACGATGTGTACCTGCTGGTGGACGCCGCCCATGCGCAATGAAGCGCTGACTTACCTGGCTGTGCAGAACCTGGCGGCAACCCATCGTCGGCGCGTCGGCGTGATGTTGCTCGTTGCCAGTTTGTTCCTGATTGTTTTTGGGGGCGCCTGGGCGGTTTTTTTCGGTTTGAGGGGCCAGTGGGTTGTTGTGGCGTGGGAATTTGTGGTCGCAGCTTTGGGCGCTGTATCGCTGGCCTTGATCCTGCGCGGCCGATTGGGGGTCGCCAGGGTGCTGCTGGTGTTTACCTTGCTGAGCCTGCTCCTGTTGTCGGCCATTTTCCTGGACTTGCCAAGCCCGGGAATTCCCCGGTCAGCGCACCAGGGCTTCATTCCGCTGGCGGTGGCGTCTTACCTCATCTTCAAGGGCGAAAGTGTCTGGCTGCAGCATGCCGTGCCAATCCTTTGCCTGTGCGCCGTGGTGTTTTTTGGCAGCTCCGACTTTGTCATCGCCACGCCTTACGCCATCCCCGACGAAATCCGCAAGTTTGGCGGATGGGTCAACAGCATTGCGGCCTTCGGCATTTTGTGCCTGCTGTTTCACATCTTCATTGGCGACATCAACCGGATGGAGAAGGTCTTGCACGACACCAACAACCGCCTGGTCGAGATGGTCAGCCGCATGTTTCCCCAATCCATTGCGGAACGCCTGCTGGCAACTGGCGAGTCTTTTGCCGAGCGGTATTCACACAGCTCGATCCTGTTTGCCGACATTGTGGGTTTTACCAGCCTGTCGGAGCGCATCAGCCCGGTGGCGCTGGTGGCCATGCTGACCGACATCTTCGCGCGTTTTGACCGGGTGGTGGAACAAAAGGGCCTGACCAAGATCAAGACCATTGGCGACGCCTACATGGTCGCGGCCGGGGTGCCCCTGCCGCGCGAAGACCATGCGAGGGTACTGGTGGAGTTTGGCCAGGAGATGTTTGACCTGGTGCGCGATATCGAGGGGATCGAGCTGCGCGTCGGCATCGCTTCAGGCGAGCTGGTCGCCGGTGTGATCGGCCAATCGCGCCAGTTGTTTGACGTCTGGGGCGACGTCGTCAACACCGCCTCGCGATTGCAGTCTGATGGTGTTCCGGGCCGCATCCAGGTGTCTGAGTCCACCTTCAACCTGACCCGCGACCGGTTCACGTACGAGTTGCGTGAACAGGTGACCATCAAGGGCAAGGATGGCAAACACAACGTCTATTTGCTGGTGGACCTGCTGGCGGACGTGGCCCAGCTGGTGTGAACCACCCGCTTTTGTAAATGCTCAAACTCACTGACCTGCATCCCTTTACCGGCATGGACGTGCCCTGGCTGCTCGAGGTGCGCGCCAACCCTCAGAACGGGCGACGCGACCACCCTTTTTTGATCTGGTTGCCTTTTACCGGCGGCGAGCAGGTCTGGACTTACGGCCAGTTTCTGGCGCGTGTGCAGCGCATTGCTGGCGGTTTGGCCCAACGCGGCGTGAGGCCCGGAGACCAAGTCCTGATCCACCTGGACAACTGCCCTGAGGCGTTGTTGGCCTGGTACGCCTGCGCCTGGATGGGCGCGGTGGCGTTGACCACCAATGCGCGCGCGGTGGCCGACGAGTTGACCTATTACGCCGAGTACAGCGACGCGGTGGCTGCCATCACCCAACCCAAATTCGCCGACCTGGTGGCGCGAAGTTGCAAGGCCCTGCGCTGGATTGCCGTGACCGGCGACGACAACGGCGAGGCGCCCGCCCATCCCGTGGAGCCCGCGCAGCATTTCGACGCCATCGACGCCGAGCCTGTGCCACGCCGCGCGCCCGATCCACTCGCGCCATGCAGCGTGCAATACACCTCGGGCACCACGTCGCGCCCCAAAGCCGTCTTGTGGACGCACGCCAACGCGCTCTGGGGCGCACGCACCAACGCCGCGCACGAAGACTTGCGTGCCAGCGACGTGCATCTGGTCTACCTGCCGTTGTTTCACACCAATGCGCAGGCCTATTCGATTCTGGCCACCTTGTGGGCCGGCGGCACGGCGGTGGTGCAGCCACGTTTCTCGGCCAGCCGGTTTTGGGACGTGTCCAACCAGCACCGCTGCACCTGGACATCGCTGGTGCCGTTTGTCGTCAAGGCACTGCTGCCGCTCGAGTTGCCCAAAACGCACCACTATCGCCTGTGGGGAAGCGCCATCAGCGAGCCGCACAGCGATGCGCATTTCGGCATCAAAACCATGGGCTGGTGGGGCATGACGGAAACCATCACCCACGGCATCGTCGGCCACCCGCATTTGCCCAACACACCCATGTCGATCGGACGCCCCGCGCCCGAATACGAGATCGCCGTGGTGGAGCGCGACGACGTACCCGTGCGCGAGGCGAGGGCGTTGGCCCCAGGCGAGGGAGGCGGCCATCTGTTCATCCGCGGCGTGCGCGGCCTGAGCCTGTTTCAGGAATACCTGGGCAACGCCAAAGCGACAGCCGACAGTTTCGACGACGATGGCTGGTTCAAAACCGGCGACATGATCAGTGTATTGCCCTGCGGCAGTTTGCAGTTTGGCGACCGCCACAAAGACATGCTCAAGGTGGGCGGGGAAAACGTGGCCGCCTCAGAAATTGAACGCGTGGTGTTGCAGGTGCCCGGTGTTTTTGAATGCGCGGTGGTCGCCAAGAAGCACCCGATGCTGGAAGAGGTTCCTATTCTGTTTGTGCGACCTTTGCCTGAGTTCACGAGTGCGCTGGACTCCACGCAAAACCGTGAATTGAAAGAACGCGTGGCCGCGGCGTGCACGGCGCAACTAGCCGACTTCAAACGCCCGGTCGAGATTCACCTCATCGAAGATTTTCCGCGCTCCACGCTGGAGAAAATTGCCAAGGCGCAACTGCGGGAAATGCTTGAACGCAGTTAGGATCGAGGAGCAACCACCATGAAAGCCACTTCAAACGCCAACGCTAAGCCCATGCCATCACTCAAGAGTGATTCAGATGCACAGCGATTCGTCGATTCGGCAGACCTTTCGACCTACGACCTGTCGGGCTTCAAACCCATGCGCTTTGAGTTCGAGGCGAAAGCTGCGGCGCTGAACATGCGCCTGCCTCAAAGTTTGCTGGATGCGGTGAAGAGCAAGGCCAAGGCAAAGGGAATACCGTACACGCGTTACGTGCGCCTGCTGCTTGAGAGCGATGTGGCGGGTTGAGTTTGTCCACGGTTGAATGCCTTTCTGACTGGAGCCGTCGCACAGCTCGCAATGTCTGATTGGTGATGACTTGGGGGTGGAAACGCCCACTGGCTAAACCCGCGCGACAAGCCAGGCCCAAACGCTGGGGCCTCATAGGCGGCGCTTCGCTTGCTTTTTAAAATCGGCCCCATCGTCCGGGCCTGACTCGCCGCGCTACCGTTCACCTGGATCGGCGCGATTGAATTTCCGGTATGGACCAGAAGCGGTCCTTCAGGACTGAAGGCTGGGTATCCGGTTCAGGCAGACTGCGGCGATAGGACTATCGAAACTGTTTGCCCGATACCGGACCTTGCAGGCTGCAGGTTGATGGTTGATGGTTGGCAATGTGGCAACGATCTCAATGACCCCGGTTCCACCATCGACCAACAAGAGCTACCCGGCTGCGCTTCTCCAATGCGGTCGTTGGGCTGGCGCGACAGCCAAAACCGCTCGTTGAACAGGGGATGCCAATTTTCTCGTTCGACCGACAGCAGCGTGGCAGTCATTCGAGTTCGGCCGGAGAAAAGTTTGTCCCCTGGATGCGTCCAAATAGCTGCGTAAACGCGAACCTCGCCATCGAGTAGGCGCTAGTTTGCAATCAAGAGATTGACCGTTGCAACCTGCACAGAATCGTAGGTGGATGTTGCTATGAGGGTGATGGGAACCGACGCGAGCAACTGGTAGACAGCGTAAGTGTCCACACCCACAGCCGACAGGTTCAACGTGGTTGCAGTGATGTTTACGCCTGCGTAATACACCTGCACTCCGCCACTTACTGCGCTGCCACCGACGAGCAGAGTCCAAACCACGGGTTCGCCTGCGTCAAGACTCAGGGATTGGCCGGCATGGATAGCAAGGTCGATCGAACCTCCTGGAACGACCAGCGTGTTACTGACGAACTGCCCACCCACGGTAACGCCAACGTTGAAATTTCCTGGGAATCGGGCATCTCCGCCCCCACCGCATGCGCTCAACATCAACGCCGCCGTGAGCGACGCGGCAGCCACCCTGAGTCGATGCACGCCAAAGCGCTGGATCGGCTCCTCAGTTTCACTTTTGACTGTCTTTTTCAGACTTGCGAACATAAATGCCCTTCACCGCTTCATTGCGTATCTAACGGTCGGCCCAATGTTTCCGATGACATTCACGAAGTGCAGATGGAAGAACTCCTTGATAAATATGTCAGAAAAGGTAGCTGTCGCTATGTGGTGTTGAAGTCGGCCTTCTTGATGCGGCCGCTTGTGAACGTCTTGGTGGGCATGTCTGAAGTTGCTATAAGTGGGTCAACAACTCCTAAGACAGCGCGATGCCTTTAGCCGGGAACAACTGCAAAGCGGAGACCGGATTGGACTGATTCCGGCAGATCGACCGGTCCCCGTCAACAGCGGCTCCCGCTGCTTTGCAGTCAATCGGGCTGTTGTAGTGAAGGACTGCAACGGATCGAAAGCAATCGGTCAACAAAAATGACGAATCGACGGGTGCTCACGTCAATCATCAACCGCAAGCGGCGAGGGCCACCCAAAGGATTGGGGCGATTTTAAAAAGCAAGCGAAGCGCAGCGAATGAGCCCCAAACATTTGGGTGGCCCTTGGCGCGTGGTTGTGGCGCCATCGGCAATTCCTTGCCTCTGCCGCCCGACAACGCACGAAACAACCAGAAAAATAGCGGTCACGTCGGCGCTGGCTTCGTGAATTGAATCGTCACCTACCTTGCGGCGCAGGGCGACGTTGCCAGGGTTCGTGACAAACGCGTCGTGGTACTCGTCTTCGGTCGCCTGGCCCACGGTCAGGCCCGCTGCGCAGCCCCGGGATGACCACGCCCGCGTGCTGGTCGACTTTGGCCGGGAGATGTTTGATTTGCTGGTGGCGCCAACCGTTGCCGGGATCGACTTGCAGCAGGCCTGAAGGGCCGGCCCGCAGTTAAGACTTTTCAGGCCGCTTGGGCTGGCAGGGTCGGCTGTTGCACCGATTTGATGATTCGGGGCAGGGGCAGGCTGGTGTCAACCTGCATGACGAAATCGCAGGGCACCTCCTGGGTGCAAAAGGCCATGTCCTGCTCCTTGAACGCCGGCATGTTGGCATCAAAGAACTTGATTGCCGGTCTGGACGTCCTGATTCGGTGCTGGATATCTTCGAGTTTGATGGTGTTCAAGCCGAGCAGGTGGTCGCGGATGTAGTGCGCACAGGCCAGGTCGTCGTCGTCGCCGGCATGGGAGGCGATCACGTTCACCCTGCAACGCGGCAGGGCCATTGCCATCTCCCGGGCGTGAAGCGCGGTTTTTTTGGCGTTGGACAGGCCCGTCACCAAAATTGCATCCGCATTCAGGGCCAGCAGGGTCGCCTTGACGCCGTTGGTGGTTTTCTGCACCAGGGAGCGGTTGTCAATATTCGCCTGTGAAAACGTGTGCGGCGAGTTGTCCAGGTCAAACCCGTCAATCGGCAGCCCTTCGACTTCGCCGGCGAGCAAATAGGCGGGATGTTGGATTCTGAGCGCAAAGGCCTCGGCTAGCGTATTGACCAGAAAGATCTCGCGCACGCCGCGTAAAAACGCCACGTGGCTGACGGTAAACGCCCGAATGACATCAATGACGATGTTGATATCGGCACGCGGGTAGGCGCTGTCGGTGCCCTGAACAATTGTCACGTCGATATGGCTCATGCTGGCACCAGGCGCTCAACGACGATTGGCGAACCCACTTGAAAGGCGCTGGAAAAAGGCGCTGTTTCAGCCTGCCCGCGGCTTGCGAACCCGGTCTCCGACCAAGCCCGAGCTGGCGCGCCGGTCGGGTAGATCAAACCGCGCCCGGTTTTCTTCCAGCGACGCGTAATTGCTGCCGGTTGAATTGAACAAATTGAAGGTGTCGGAGCGGATGCCCAGGCGCAGCGTTTCAAGCCCGACAATGTCGCCGAAAGCGATATTGGCCAGGTTGACATTGGGGCCAATGGAAGAGATCAAGCTGGTTTGCAGCATCTTGTTGGGCGCCTCCCAGAGCGCATCGGCGGCACGGAACCTCGACTTGGTGATGCTTTGCACCAGATCTGGCCGCAAGTTGCCATTGGCGTCACAAATGCCGCTCTTGCCAGACTCCCTCGATTCAAGAATGACCTTGGACGCGCCAGCGGCCAGATCGCTGTGGATTTCGTCGATCCAGCGCGAAATCGGCATGTTGTCGGCCTCGGAAATGTCTTTTTTGCCAACCTCGCTGAAAACGCAGAATTCCTTGGCGAAGTCGGCAATGTGTTTGGCCTTGTCGCGGCTGGAAATGGTCAGGGTGCCGTCCGAGACTTCCATGAACTTGCAGTCGAAGTCTTTGAGGAAGCTGTGAAACGCGTCAAGCTTGTTTTGCGACAGTGCTTTTTCAAACAGTGTGCCGCCAAAATAATAGTCAACGTTGTTCTTGACCAGGCATTCGATTTTCTTTTCCAGACCTTCGGTGACCAGGCCAGTGCACCAGCCAAATTTGACGAAGTCTATGAGTGCGGCGTCACTTTCGATGACATCAATGAAGTAACGGGTGGGCACGCCGTTGTCGATCATCGAGTTGATGCCAAAATTGCGCGGCTTGGCGCTGCGTTTGGGGGTGTCCAGAAAATTATTGGCCATTTTCTTCAACGATCTTTAAAAAAAAGCACACGCAACAGGGTGCACGGCAAAAAACAGGGGGGAGGGATCAGACCAGACTGCGCAGATCAGCTTGCGACCACAACCCAGCATTCGATTTAGGCCCGGTTTGCCGCGGCACTGTGATCGGACTGTCGCGCTAAAGTATATTCGCGATCCAGCAGCCGGCGCCTTTGTTGGGCGGCAACCGGCCTGCTGAACCGCCGCGCTGGTTGGCCCGGCGCAACGTCAGGGTGTGGCAGGGCTTCTAATAGCTGCACTCGGGGCGCAGGTAACACTTGAATTCCACGACGTTTCCCGACGGGTCGGCCACCATGAAGGTCCGGTGTTCGTGCGCGCTGTCGGGGAAGCGTGTCGCCGGCGGCACCAACAACTTGATGCCAAGCTTTTCAACATGGGTCGCCAGTCGGTCGAAGTCTTCCATGCGCAGGAAGGTCAAGCCGAAATGTTGCGGGTAGGCGCGGGGATTTCTGGGCAAGGTGCGCCGCTCCAGATGGCACACCAGTTGCAGCACGCCGCCAAAACTGAAGGTGACCCGGTCGTCGAGAATGCGCACCGGCTGCGCGCCCAACACTTCTGCATACCAGCGGGCGGTCTCGTCAATGTTGTTGCAGCCGACGGCGGCGTGGGCAATGTAACGCCCTTCTGTGATCTGGGTGTTGTCCAGCAGGCCTTCGGTGGCAATGGGCTTGGTCATGGTGGGGTGGTCAAGGGTAGGGTTGGCGTGCCTAGCAGGAAATTACGTGCTGATCCGGCGCGGGGGCAAAAACAGGCCAATCTACCATACAGCGCTTAGGGTTTCGGGACACCGGCCAGCTTTCAGCCAACCAGCGTCTCAAGCCACAAAAGCCAGCGCCACCAAGGCCCTCACATCGGTCGCTTGACCGAGTTTCCAGGCGGCGCCGATGAGGGCGGTTGACTGGGCCTGGCCCAACACCGGGTCACACAGGCCGTGAAACTTGCCTTCCAGCATCACATCCGTCATCGGATTCTCCAACGAGCCGATGGCGTTTTTCACAAACACGTGCACGCGGCGGCCATCTTTCAATACAGCCGTCACGTCGGCACTGGCTTCGTGAATTGAATCGTCAACCGTGGCAACAACTTTGCGCCGCAGGGCGACCATGTCGGGCCGGGTGACGAAGCCGTCGTGGTACTCGTCTTCGGTCGCCTGGCCTACAGTCAGCCCCGCCGCGCAACCGTGGTAGACGCTGAACTTGGCTTGCAGGCCGTCTTGCGGCTCCTTCTTGCCGGTAAGTTCGAGCACCAGGGAATGCACCTTGAGCTCGACGCGTTCTACGTCGTCGAGCGTCACGCCGTCTTTGGCAAAGATGGCCCTGAGTTGCGCGCAGGCGTCAATCGCCGGGTGGATGACGATGCCGCAAGCAAAGGGCTTGTAGCTGTTGAACGAGATCTCGAAACGCTCGCCCAACTCGTGCGTGATTTCGTTCCAGTCGTTTTTGGTGGAGATGGTTTGCATCATGCCGCGCGGCGCCTCCAGCGCTTTGGCGCTGGCGGTAAAGCCCTGGCTTGCGAGCAGTGCCGACATCAGGCCGGCGCGTGCTGCTGCGCCGGGGTGAAAGGGTTTGGTCATGGAGCCAAACTGCTCGCGCATGCCGATCGGTTGTGACGCCGCGATGCCCAGCGCCATCGCCGTTTTGGCCGTGTCCAGGCGCAGGAGCCGCGCACAGCCCGCCGCCGCGCCCAGGGTGCCGGTGGAGCCAGTGATGTGCCAGCCGCGGTCGTAGTGGTCGGGGTACATGGCGTTGCCGACGCGGCAACTCACGTCGATGCCGATGACCAGCGCGTCGATGAGGTCGCGCCCGCTGATCTGGCGGCCTTGCAGCGCCGCCGTGCCGCTGAGTCCCTCAGCCAGCGCCAGCAGCGCCGGGGCCACCGGGCCGGCCGGGTGGATGATGGTTTTGAGATGCGTGTCGTCAAAATCAAAGGTGTGCGAGGTGATGCCATTGATGAGCGCGGCACTGGCCATATCGACCTTGCAGGCTTGACCGTCAATGCCTTTGCGGCCCAGCACGCTGGCTTGTGGCGCTGGCTGCAGCAATTGCACCGCCGCCAGTGCCGCCTGCGCGGCGTCGTGGTGCGAGGCGCCCACGGCACAACCGAGCCAGTTCAAAAACGTTCGATGTGCCTCGTGGTCGACCGCTTCGCTCCAGCCTTTTGAGGGATGGGCGGCGACGAAATTTGCGAGTATTTGCGTGATCGCCGGGGCGTCAAAAATCGCGTTGACTTTGGTATTTATTGCCATTTATGTTTAAAAACGTATCAAAATAGTATTAATATAGATAGCAAACTATTGATTATATTCGACGGCCTATATAGTTCAATTTTATATGAGCTAACTATCCAACTGAATATTTCTCTCCCTGGCCAACTTGCTCCAGCGCGCGATGTCGCTCACCACGAACTGGCCAAACTCCTGCGGGCTCATGGGCATCGGCTCGACCGCCTCGCCCGAAATCTTCTCGCGCAAATCGGGCAGGCGCAGCACCTGGTTGAGCGATTCATTGAGTTGCTTGATGATCGGCGCGGGCATGCCGGCCGGGCCCATCACGCCATACCACTGCATCGCGTCGAAGCCTTTGAAGCCGGACTCATCAAGTGTTGGCACGTCTTTGAGCAACGGGTGGCGCGTCAAACCGGTCACCGCCAGCGGGCGCACACGGCCCGAGCGGATGTGCGGCATGGCGCCGGCAAGGCCCGGGAACATCGCCTGCGTCTGGCCGCCAATCAGGTCGACAAACGCCGGGGCCACACCCCGGTACGGAATGTGCACCATGAAGCTGTTCACCTGGGCTTTGAACAGCTCCATCGTCAAGTGGGTGAGTGAGCCTGGACCGGCTGAGCCGTAACTGAGTTTGCCCGGGTTTTTCTTCAGGTAATCCAGGAATTCCCGGATGTTGTTCACCGGCAGAGCGGCGTTGACCACCAGCACGTTGGCCGTGCCGCCAATCATGCCGATCGGGGTGAAGTCTTTCACCGCGTCGTAACTGAGTTTGCGTGTCGCCGGGCTGGTGCCGTGGGTGGCCACGTAAGCCTGGATCAGGGTGTAGCCGTCGGGGGTTGCGCGTGCGGCGTTTTGGCTGGCGATGGCGCCGCCGCCGCCGGCCTGGTTGTCAACGATGAAGCTCTGGCCGAGCACTTTGGCCCAGCGCTCGGTGACGTTGCGCCCCAGCGTGTCTGCGCCACCGCCCGCCGACACCGGCACGATGTAGCGAATGGGCTTGTTGGGGTAGCTCTGCGCCCTGGCCGGCAACACGCGGGTGGCCAAGGCGGCCGTGGCCAGCACCATCACAGATCGTCGTTGCATGGGCATCTTTCATTGCTGGCTGGAAAGGGCTTACTTTACGCCACGGCACTGCCGCGCATGACGGCCAGTGCGCCGCCTGCTGCCACGAACGCCGCCCCCGTCAGGCGGTTGAACCATTGGGCATTGCCGTGTCGCGCCAGTTGACGCATGAGGTGCTTGCCAAATGCGGCGTAACCCAACATGACCCCACTTTCAACGCCGATCCAGGTCAACGCAAGCACCCCGAGTTGCGGTGGCAATGACGCTGCGCGGTCCAGAAACTGCGGAAACAGCGCGCTGAAAAACAGCAGGTCTTTGGGGTTGCTGACGCCGACCCGATACCCGGTCGCGAAGAGTCGGCGAAGGCGTTCCCCTGGCGCCGGAATGATGGCGGCGCTGGCTCCTGCCTGCAGCGGGTATGCGGGCGCGCGCCAGGTCGTGATGCCGAGGTAAACCAGGTACGCGGCACCAGCCCATTTGAGGACCTGAAACGCCAGGTCGGAGGCGGCGATCAAGGCGCCCATACCCAGCGCTGAAAGCACCATCAAGCTCAAGGCCGCGCTGACCCCGCCCAACACCGTTGCCAGACTGCGCACCCGGCCATGGCGTGCGCCGTGGTTCATGCACAAGAGCGCGGTTGGGCCGGGCGGCACGATGACCATCAAAATAACGCTGAGGTAAAGAAGCCAGAGTTGCCAGGTCATGTCGGGGATTTTGAATCACGCCGGTCCTGTGCAGGTTGAAAACGATCCAATTTGAGACTATTGCAGCGATAGTTATTTCAGGGTGTCGTTTTGGTTGGCAATGGCCAGTATTGGCGCCGTGGCTATGTCAGAATGGTTACTTAATGAAATGGTTTTTGTCTTTGGTTTTTGGCTCTCCGCACCCAACTGCAATGAAATTTCTCATGAGGCGCTTGACCCGGACCGCGACATGTCGCGGCTGGGTGCAAAGTTTGCAGGCCGGGTTCTTGGCGGCATACCTGGAGGTCTTGCTCGTTGTTTCGCTCGGTGCAGGTCTGACACTCACCAGCCCGGCCGCGCGGGCGCAGAGCACGGCGCAACCGCAAACTCAGGTTTATAAGTTGCGCATTGTCGGCGGCCTGGCCAGCGTGAACCAGTACACCCGGCACGAAGAACCGTTTTGGTCCAAGGAGTTGTTGCGCATCAGCGGCGGCAAGTTCGACGCCGAAATCGTCCCTTTTGACCGGGCCGGTGTGCCTGGGGCCGATATGTTGCGGCTGATCCAGCTCGGCGTAGTGCCGTTTGGAACCACACTCTTGGGCAACTTGACAGCGCAATACCCCGAATTCATTGCCCCCGATCTGGCCGGGTTGAACCCCACTATTGGCGACTTGAAGAAAAGTGTCGCCGCGTTTCGGCCGTATCTGGAAAAGACGCTGCGTGCGCGCCACGGCATCGAGGTTCTGGCGATTTATGTCTATCCGGCGCAGGTGACGTTTTGCAACCGGGCTTTTACGGGCCTGTCGAATTTGTCGGGCCGGCGCATACGGGTATCGTCATCGACCCAGGCCGATTTTGTCAGCGCCCTGAGTGCCGTGCCGGTGCTCACGCCCTTCAGCCAACTCATGGCCAACATGTCGTCCGGCAACACCGAATGCGCGATAACCGGCACGATGTCTGGCAACACCCTGGGGCTGCACGAGGTCACCACACATCTGCACACGCTGGCCGTCACCTGGGGACTGGCGGTATTCGGTGCCAATGCGTCGGCGTGGGCGGCGCTACCGCCCGATTTGAAGACTCTGTTGCGTCGGGAACTGCCCAGACTTGAAACCGAAATTTGGGCTGAAAGTGAACGGGAGACCGCTGAAGGCATCGCCTGCAACAGTGGCGTTGCTGGCTGCTTGGGCGGGCGCAGGGGAAAAATGATTGAAGTCGGCAGTTCAGCCCTGGACGAAATCCAGCGCAAGGAAATACTCGCCAACGCCGTCCTTCCAAACTGGCTCAAACGCTGCGGCCCATCCTGCAGCGAGGTTTGGAACCAGACGGTCGGCGCGGCGCGCGGCATCATGGTGCCCGCCGCCAAGTGAAGCTGCGCGGCTTCTCCAGGGCAACGCTCGCCGCATTGGGCCTGGTGGCGCTGTTTCTCTTGGCATTGGCGTTGACCACTGCCGGCCTTTTTCGCAGTGGCCAACAAAATGCGTTGTCGGACAGCCAAGCCGAAGTCACACGCTTCGTCAACAGCGCTGAGGCCGGACTCAATCGAAACTTGCTCGGGGTCGACATCCTTTTGACAACCATTGCCGGCCAGCTGGATTTGTCCAAACGCCTGCACAGCGAGATTGAACCGTTGCAGGCCAGCCGCCTTATGCAAAGCGTCGTTCAGGCCAACTTGCTGGTGCAGTACGTGGCACTGTTGAATGCCCAGGGCAGCGTCCTGGCGTCTTCCGAGGCAATTGGTGGCAATCTTTCGGTGGTATTGCCGCCAGGGTTTGCACAGGACACCCTGGCGCAGTGGGTGCCAACGCTCACCATCAGCGCGCCGAAGCTGAGTTTTTCCAGTGCTGAAACAGTGCTGTATTTTGGCCGCCGTTTCAAAACGTCCGATGGCGCCAACCTGCTCGCGGTGGCTGAAGTCAAGATGACCACCTTGACGTCGATTTTGCTTCAGGGCGTCGACATTCCGGGTCTTGAGGTGACGCTGGAGACCCGCGCCGGGCAATTGCTGGCCAGTGCGCCCTACGTTGACAAATTGGTGGGCAAACAATTGGCGGTCCCTCTGGACGAACCGTTGATTGAAAAACCGGGCCAGCACTTGCCGTCCCGGCTGGGCGGGTTGCCGTCGATCATGGCGGTCCGGCCCGCGTTAACTCCCAATGTGCTGATCGCGGCCAGCGTTCCGATCGACATTGCCTTGTTGGACTGGCGCAAACAACGCCAGTTTGTCCTGGGTGTTGCCATTTTGTTTGGCTTGATGATCCTGGCAGCCGGCGGTTTTGCGATCTGGTATTTTCATCATCTGCGGCGCTCCCAGTTGGCGGTTACCCAAGACAAAGTCATTTTGGATCAGGCGCTGAGTTCCATGGTCAATGGTTTTCTGCTGCTCAATGGCGAGCATCAGGTAGTGCAATGGAATCGGCGTTACGAGGAGATATTCCCCTGGCAGGCCGGGAACATGACGCCCATGATGCCGTACCGCCAGATGATGAACCTGGCGGCAATCAAACGCTTGCCAAGTGGAAGCGAAGCGGAAATCCAGTCCTGGGTGGACGCCCGCATGGCAATGCTGCTGGATCCGAAAGGCACACATGACGTGCACCAGCCGAACGGCAGAATCATTGAAGTCACGGAGCAGCGCACACCCAGCGGCGGTGTTGTCCTCACCTTCCAGGACGTGACCCAGTTGCGCAAAGCCATTGACGAGATTGAACACCTGGCTTTTTACGACACCCTGACCGCTTTGCCCAACCGCCGTTTGTTGACAGACCGGGTGCAGCAGGCGCTTTCCGCCAGCAATCGCAGTGGCCGATTCGGCGCGCTGCTTTTTTTGGATCTGGACCATTTCAAAACACTGAACGACACCCTGGGGCACGACATGGGCGACCTCTTGCTGCTTCAGGTGGCCCAGCGCCTGAAGGCCTGCGTTCGCGCGGAAGACACGGTTGCACGCCTCGGCGGTGACGAATTTGTGGTCATGCTGCAAAGCCAGAGCCCACAGGCGATTGAGGCGGCGGCACTTGCCAAAACTATCGGCGAGAAGATATTGAACAGCATCAACCAGCCCTTTGATCTGGAAAACCACTCCTACAACTGCGGATGCAGCATTGGAGCCACGTTCTTTGGACTGGGGCAACAAACTCCGACGGACCTGCTTCGGCAAGCGGATATTGCGATGTACCAGGCAAAACACTCGGGGCGAAACGCATTGTGTTTTTTCGACCCTGAAATGTTGGCGGCCATCACGGCGCGTTCCGACATGGAAAAGGACTTGAAGCGGGCCTTGGCTGGCGACCAATTCAGGCTTTTTTACCAGGTGCAGATGACGCACGGTGGCATTTCAGTGGGAGCCGAGGCGTTGATCCGCTGGCAGCACCCGCAGCTGGGCCTGGTGTCGCCGGCAGCATTCATCGGTCTTGCAGAAGAGACCGGCCTGATCGTGCCGATTGGAAAGTGGGTGCTGCAGACGGCTTGCGCGCAGCTCAAGTCCTGGGAGAGCCGGCCCAAGCTGATGAGTCTTCAATTGTCAGTGAACGTCAGTGCCCGCCAGTTCCGGCAAGCCGATTTTGTTGACGACGTTCGCAAGGCCCTGGCTCTGTCAGGCGCAGACCCGACGCGGCTCGAACTGGAATTGACCGAGTCTCTGGTGCTTGACAACGTGACCGACACCATTCAAAAAATGAAGGAGCTCAAGTCCCTCGGTGTGCGCCTGTCGATGGACGATTTCGGCACGGGGTATTCATCTTTGGCCTATTTGACGCAGCTTCCGCTTGACCAGCTCAAGATCGACCAATCGTTTGTGCGCAACATTGGCATCCAGTCGACAGACTCGGTCATCATCCAGACCATCATCGGCATGGCACACAACCTGGGGCTTGAGGTGATAGCCGAAGGCGTAGAGACCAAAGGGCAACAGGATTTTCTTCTGCAGCATGGCTGTCCGCTTTGCCAAGGCTATTTGTTTTCCAAGCCGCTGCCTCTGTCCGAGTTTGAGCAGTTTATGCACTGAGCGTGCCGCGGCTTGGGCTTAGACCGTTTGGCCTGGTCCTTGGCATGTAAAATCACCGCTGCGTATATTTTTTTTTAACAAGAGCGGGAAGGCAACCTGGTTATGACACCGCGAACTACTTCGGCATTGTTTTTATAGGCAAATGAGGCCGTCGTCCGCGCGCCTTGTGCGCAGGTCACTGACCCAAATTACAGTAGAAAAGCGCGGCACCCACCGCGCTTTTTTATTGCGCGATCCCAATTGAGTTTCAAATCACACTCCCATCATGGTGCACATCACACTTCCCGACGGTTCACAACGCGACTACCCTGGCCCTGTCACAGTTGCCGAAATAGCCACCTCCATTGGCTTGGGCTTGGCAAAAGCGGCCTTGGCCGGCAAAGTAAGGCCGGTTGACGCGCCCGAAGATGCGGGTAAGGTGGTCGACACCAGTTTCACAATTGCGCAGGACAGCCGGGTGGCCATCATCACGGCCAAAGACGCCGACGGGCTGGAGGTGATCCGCCACTCGACGGCGCACTTGCTCGCTTACGCCGTGAAGGAATTGTTTTCCGACGCGCAAGTTACGATCGGCCCGGTGATCGAGCACGGTTTTTTTTACGACTTTTCGTACAAGCGCCCGTTTACCCTGGACGACATGGCCGCCATCGAAAAAAAGATGGTGGAGTTGTCGAACAAAGACGAGCCGGTCACGCGCCGTGAATTGCCGCGCGATGAGGCGGTGGACTATTTCAAGGCCTTGGGTGAACATTACAAGGCCGAAATCATTGCGGGCATTCCCGATGGTCAACCCATTGGCCTGTATCGTGAAGGCAAGTTCGAGGACCTGTGCCGCGGCCCGCACGTACCCAGCACGGGAAAATTGAAGCATTTCAAACTGATGAAGCTGGCCGGCGCCGATTGGCGTGGCGACCATCGCAATGAGATGCTGCAACGCATTTATGGCACGGCCTGGGGGACCAAAGACGAGCTGCAGCAGCATTTGACGATGATCGAGGAGGCCGAAAAGCGCGACCATCGCCGCTTGGGGCGCGAGCTGGACTTGTTCCATATTGACGAACATTCCCCGGGCACCGTGTTCTGGCACCCGAAAGGCTGGACCCTGTGGCAAGGCGTGGAGCAATACATGCGCCAGGTCTACCGCGACAACGGTTACCAGGAAGTCAAAGGCCCGCAGATTCTGGACAAAAGCCTGTGGGAGAAAACCGGCCATTGGGATAAATACCGCGACAACATGTTCACCACGGAATCAGAAAAACGTGATTACGCGCTCAAGCCAATGAACTGTCCGGGCCACATCATCATCTTCAAACAGGGCATCAAGAGTTACCGCGACCTGCCGCTGCGGTACGGCGAATTTGGCCAATGCCACCGCAACGACCCGACCGGCGGTCTGCACGGCATCATGCGCGTGCGCGCTTTCACGCAGGACGACGGGCACATTTTCTGCACCGAGGAGATGATCCTGGGGGAATGCACGGCGTACACCACGCTGTTGCAAAAAGTCTATGCCGATTTCGGCTACAAAAACATCATCTACAAAGTGGCGACGCGGCCCGCAGCCCGGATTGGATCCGAAGAGAGCTGGGACAAGGCCGAAAAAGCCTTGATGGACAGCCTGCGCGCTTCCGGCTGTGAATTCGAAGTATCACCAGGCGACGGGGCGTTTTATGGTCCAAAAATCGAATACACCTTGAAAGACGCGATTGGCCGCCAATGGCAATGCGGCACCATGCAGGTGGATTTTTCAATGCCGGAGCGCCTCGGCGCTGAATATGTCGGGGAAGACGGCGCCCGCCATCGCCCCGTCATGCTGCACCGGGCCATCGTTGGCAGCCTGGAGCGTTTCATCGGCATTTTGATCGAGGAACATGCCGGCGCCTTGCCGGCCTGGCTCGCACCGGTTCAGGTGGCGATTCTGTGTATTACCGATGGACAAGCGGAATATTGTCGTCAAATCGCTGAAAAACTGCGCAAATCACTGCCAAATCAAGAGCTTAGGGTGATCGCAGACCTGCGCAATGAGAAAATAACGCGTAAAATCAGGGAGCATTCAATGCAAAAGCTACCCTACATCCTGGTCGCGGGCGACAAGGAAAAGGAAGCAGGTACCGTTGCAGTGCGCGCTCGGGGCAATGCAGACCTCGGCGTGATGTCCCTTGATGCCTTCGTGCAGCAAATCAGCGGCGACATCGCAGCCAAGTCTTAACTGTCAAACTACATTTGTCAAAACAGTGTTTTGCCGACGCGAATTGTGCGGAGTTAGCTATCTATTTGATAGCAATTTGAGTTAAAGGATTTTGCCATCGCTACTGAATTTCGTGACCGCCGTCACCGTGAAGAACGCAAACATCGCCTGAACCGCGAGATCATGTCCCCAGAGGTTCGCCTCTCAGGTGTTGAAAATGAGCCCTTGGGGGTGGTCAGCATCACGGAGGCCCTGCGAATGGCGGGAGAGCTTGATGTGGATCTGGTTGAAATTTCCGCAACGGCGGTGCCGCCAGTCTGTCGTTTGATGGATTACGGCAAGTTCAAATACCAGGAACAGAAGAAGGCGGCCGAGGCGAAATCCAAACAAAAGGTGATCGAGGTCAAGGAAGTGAAATTCCGCCCCGGCACCGACGATGGTGACTACAACATCAAGCTGCGCAACATCAAGCGCTTTTTGGATGAAGGTGACAAATGCAAGATCACGCTGCGCTTTCGCGGCCGCGAGATTACGCACCAGGAAATCGGCATGGAGCTCTTGAACCGCATGCGGGCTGACCTGGCAGATTTGATTGTGGTGGAGCAGTTTCCCAAGCTCGAAGGCCGGCAGATGGTCATGATGATCGCGCCGGGCAAGAAGAAGCCAGCGGCTGCGAAGGTTGCCGTTGCTGTGGAATCTGTTACTTAGGAATCAGTGACTTAGGTATTTTGAATTTTTAGGATTTAACGGTTCACAGGACCGTGAGAACAAGGTGCAACGGCGAAGACAGTGCTTCAGCACTTGAGTTTAGGAACAGCACCCGTGCGGTGGTCGTTGCAACGCAGTTGTCGCGCGTTGTGTGAATCGTGAATAAGTGACTCGGGGCCAACAAGGGTGCATCAGTTTGCACACGCCTCACGAGCACAATGAAGAAGGAGCATTTACATGCCCAAAATGAAGACCAAGAGCGGCGCCAAAAAGCGTTTCCGCGTTCGTCCAGGTGGCACCGTCAAGCGCGGTCAAGCCTTCAAGCGTCACATTCTGACCAAGAAGTCCACCAAAAATAAACGCCATTTGCGCG
>JANNYX010000578.1:0-15670 GCA_031410295.1 Rhodoferax sp. | reverse complement strand
CAAAGAGCTGATGGCGATCACCGGAATCGCCAGGAACAGCACGATGACCGGCGCCAGCACCACGCGCAGGTTCGACAGGCCAAAACGTTCGAGCCAGCCCAGCAGGGTCGTGACCAGCGCAAATCCTTCGAGATTGCTGCGCACGGCGACCAGGGCGTCATCCCAAAAAAAGTAACCCAAGCCCAGCGCAATGGTGGCCATGATCACCAGCGGCAGGATGGACAGCGCGATCACCCGCGGGTGCAGGCAATACAGCGCGGCGCGCCAGAATGCGTTGAGGAGTTTGCTCATGGGCGCAAGGATAACTGCTTGGGCCTCAGTGCCAAGGTGCTCAGGCCCTGCCGGCCAGGCGCTTGACGCCCAGCCACTGCTGCTGCCAAAACCCGCGCCCGTAGTCGCGCAATCCGTTCGGGCCCGGTTCAACCTGGTCGCGCACGCCGGTGCGGTCATAACGCTGCTCAAAATTGGCGGTGCCGAACATCATGTCCCACCACGGCAACAAGACGCCGAAATTTTTACCGCCCAACACGGTTTTTCCATCCACCAGGTTTTCATGCCCAACCCCGATGCTGTGGTGCACGCGGTGGAATCGCGGGCTGATCCACAGTCGCTCACCGAGGTGACCGAACCAGATCCGCACATTGGCGTGCTGGAAACTTTCGGACAACTGGGTCAAAGCAACAATCGCCACAAACTGCGCCGGCGCCACGCCAATGAACTGCGCGATGATGACGATGATCACGTCACGCAACACGTCGTCCAGAAGGTGGTTGCGGTTGTCGCTCCACATCGTCATCTGGCGTTGTGAATGGTGCAGGGAATGCAGGCGCCACCACCACTCAAAATGATGCTGGCCGCGATGGATCCAGTAGTCCAGCACATCAAACACCAGCAGGTACAAAAGGAAACTCACCAGCGCCAGATCGGTCACACCGGGCCACAGGGCGTCCAGTTGCAGCGTGCCCAAGCCAGCCACACGCAGGCTGCCAAAAGCGTCGTCAAGCAGCGGTTGAACGGCAAAAAACAAGGCCACCCGAAACAGGCCCAGCCGGTGGATCAGCGTATAAATCACATCGGTGCGGATCGCCGCGCGGTCCGTGACGGGCTCCACCGGCCGCCAGCGTTGCAAGGGCGCGATTACCGCCAGCAGCACCAGCAGTTGCACCAACCCGACCAGCAACCATCCGGTGGCGGCATACCCATCCTCCAGCAGACCGCCCAGACCCAAAGTAAACAGCAGCGGCTGCACCAGGCCTTCAAACAACTGCTGTTGCAATGCCTCGAACCCATCCGCGACAAACGTGATGCTGGGCCAATTCACTGCCGAGAAAAATGTGCCGACGGACGCCTCCATATCCCGGCCTCAGTGTTTTGATGCGATCCAGGCCCGGTAAGCCGGGTGCTGGCGCAGCGTCGCAAAACAGAAACCATTTTGCTTGAGCCCGACGATCAAGGGCTCCAGCACCACCGGCGCCCACGGGTCCTGGCGCGACCAGATGCCCAGATGCGCCACCAGAATGTCGCCGGCCTTAATGTCTTTGAGCGCCTTCTTCAACAACACGTCATTGGGGTACCGGTCGCTCGGCAATTCATCGCCCAGAAACCCGGCTGGCGCCCACGCCACGTGCTCGTAGCCACAATCGCGCGCAGCCTGCAGCAGACGCGGCGAGGTTTTGCCACCCGGTGCCCGAAACAGGGGCAGCGGCTTCACACCGGTGTGGTCGGCCACCCTTTCGGCGGCGTAGGCGATTTGCTCGCAGTATTTTTTCGCATCCCAGGTAAATTCGCGGCCCTGCCATGCACCGCTGCTGGCCTGCACGCGGAATTTCGGCTCCACCCCTTTGACATCCCCGCGCCAATAGACGTGGTCATAGGTGTGCGAGGCGAATTCATGGCCCTCGGCGGCGCGCGCCTTCCACCACGGCGCCCAATGGTTGCCCAGGCTGCCATCACCGGCCTGGGTGCGTTCGTTGGCGGCGAAAAAGGTGACTTTGACGTGGTGGCGCTTCAACACGTCGGCAATCAAGGGCGCTGTGCCCATGTGGCCGGTGTCGAAGGTCAAATACACGGGTTTCTCACAAACCTGTGAAGTAGATTGGCTATAGGCCGTCGAATATAAACAGTAGTTTGCTATACAATATATAGCAAATAGGCGCGCGAAAAATCGGCTAGAAACGCGGCGCATGATCGAGTGTCCAGACCCCATGCGGCGATTTTCCGACATTCACCTGGCGCACCAGCGCCTTGGTGGTGGTGTCGATGATGCTGAGTTTTCTGGCCCAGCGCGAGGTGACATAAATCAGCTTGCCGTCGGCCGAGACATCCATGCAATCAGGCCCGCCCGGCGCGCGGTAACCGTCCACCACGGTCATGGCCTGGTAGTCGATCTTGCTGATGGTGTTGGCCACGCGGTTGCTCACGTACACGTGGCGCCTGTCACCCGCCGCGCGAAAGGCATGGGCGCCAGCGCCGGTGGGCAACAGTTTGACCAGCGTCGGTTGCGCACCGGCCAGGTTCCACACTTCGACGCCGTCGCCGCCGGTGAGGCCCACCAGCAGGAATTTGTCGTCAGGCGTTACAAACACATCGGCCGGCGTGTTGCCGGTTTTACCGCGCCATTTAAGCGTCTGCGTAGCCAGATCGACGCTGACGATTTCATTGCTCTCCTGCATTGAGGCGTAGAGCGTGACACTCTTGCTGTCGATCCACAAATGGCTCGGCGTTTTGCTGGTGGCAATGCGTTTGGCAAGCTGGATATTGCTGCCGTCCCAGCGGTAAATGTCGATGTGGTTGAGCCGGTTGGCCGCCGTGACAAACCACTTCATGTCCGGTGAAAAACGCAAATGGTAAGGGTCTTGAATCGAATGGATCGTGCGTTGCACCTCGCCCGTTTTCGGGTCCAGAAACGTCAGCGAATTGCCCGAGGCGTTGGCGATGATGAGCGACTTCTCATCCGGGGTGAGGTACAGGTGGTGCGGCTCCTTGCCGGTGGGGATGCGCCGCGTTTCCGTCCAGGTCGCGGTGTCAATCACACTGACATTGGCGTCCAGGGAATTGAGGACAAACAGCGGGTGACGCGCCGCTGCGGTTTGCCCCCAGCAGATGGATGGCGCGGCCAGCGCAAGAAATCCGGCAAGAAAAACGGCCGCCAGGCGCACCAGTGTATTGAAAAAATTCACAACAATCCACGTTCGAACTAACCCGTTAGTGTAGCGGGCGCCGCCTGGTAAACCCGGATGCGCAGGGCAATGTGTCGAGGTCGGGCATTGCCATGACTTTCTTAAGCCAAGGCCAGTTCCCGCACTGAGCGCAAACTCTCTTTGAACTCGGCTTTTGCCACTTTCAAGTCATAAGCAACTTGAAGGTTGAGCCAGTATTGCGGCGTTTGGCCCAATGCCTGTCCCAGACGCAATGCCAATTCAGCCGTCACCGGGCGATCACCCTTGAGCAGATGCGACACACGCATGGGCGACACACCGATAGCCTGCGCAAAGGCAGCTTGCGTCAAACCCAATTCGTCCAGCGTTTCGCGCAGAAATTCGCCGGGATGGATGGCAGGAAGTCCGTTGACGGGGCTTTTGGTACTCATGAATTTGACTCCTTAGTGGTAATCCACTATTTCCACGTCTTGTGCGTTGCCGCGCTCAAACCGAAAGCACACACGCCACTGGTCATTGATGCGGACGCTCCACTGCCCCGCTCGATCACCACCCAAGGTTTCCAGCCGATTGGATGGAGGTTGCCGCAAATCGTCCACTGTCGCAGCCGCATCCAACTGGGTCAGCCGCATCACGGCACGCCGCAAGATACCGGGCGGCAGGCGGCGTGATTTTCCCGTGGCAAAAAGACGCTCGGTTTCGGCGCTGGCAAAACTTTCGATCACATCCAGATTATAAACAAAATGTTTATAACCAATATGCGGCGGGAAAACCGACATGACTGGCCCCAGGCAACCAGTTTGGCCACCTGTGTCCCGTAACATGTCCGCCATGACATTGATCGGTATCCACGGCGTCCACCTTGAAGTAAAGCACATCCCCGCCAAGCCAGCCAGCACTCCTGGCGTCACATTGGCCCCACTGGTCTTCCTGCACGAGGGCCTGGGCTCGGTTGGCCAGTGGCGCGACTGGCCCGCGCTACTTTGCCAGGCCAGCGGGCGCGCCGGCTGGGTTTATTCGCGCTGCGGTTATGGGCAGTCAGACGCCGTGCCCGATGTGCGCGGCCCCTCGCGTGTGGAAGGCGGTCAGCGCGTGGGCCGCCTGTTGCCCGACTACATGCACGAGGAGGCCTGGGCGGTGTTGCCCGCGTTGCTGTCGGCGTTGGGGATTGAAAAACCCGTGCTGGTGGGCCATTCCGACGGCGCCAGCATCGCCCTGCTCTACGCCAGCCGCTTCGACGTGGCGGCCTGTGTCGTGATGGCGCCGCATGTAATCGTTGAAGACATCTCCATCCGCGCCATCACCGAAGCCCGCGTGGCCTACGAACACGGTGACCTGCGCAGCCGCCTGGCGCGTTACCACGCCGATGTGGACGGCGCCTTCTGGCAGTGGAACGACGTGTGGCTGTCTGATGAATTTCGAAGCTTTGATATCCGCGAGAACTGCCGCAGCATCACCGCGCCGCTGCTGGCGATCCAGGGGTTTGACGACCCCTATGGCAGCATGCTTCAAATTGACGAGATTGCCAAAAGTTTAAAGAAAAAAGGCTTGAGGCCGTCGAATAATATAGGTATTAAGCTACACAAATTAGAGCATTGCGGGCATTCGCCGCATCGCGATCAGACTGAACTGACTACGCGCCTGATTGCGGATTTTGTAAGGGACGTGCCGTGAGACCAAACCCACGCTTGCCGATCACGCAGCCGGTTTGAGCTTTTCCATATCCGCATGACTGAGCCAGCGCCACTGCCCGGGCGGCAGGTCGGCGGGCAGTTCCAGCGCGCCGATGCGCGATCGGTGCAAGGCTTCGACGCGGTTGCCCACGGCCGCCAGCATGCGTTTGACCTGGTGGTATTTGCCTTCGGTCAGCGTCAGGCGCAGATGCAGGCGCTCTGCGGGCGCGTCGAGCGGGTTGTCAACGATTTCGCAGGCGGCGGCGCGCACCGGCTTCGGATCGTCATCAAGCACCACGCCTTTGAGAAGTTGATGCACCTGCTTCTCGTCGAGCGCGTGTTTGGCGGTGATCTCATACACCTTGGGCAAGTGTTTTTTGGGTGAACTCATGCGGTGGATGAATGCGCCATCGTCGCTGAGCAGCAAGAGCCCGGTGGTGTCCTGATCGAGCCGCCCAACTGCCTGCACGCCCTGCACGGCCGATTTCTGCGGCCGCTGGCGCAAAGGCGCGGGCAACAAACTGTAGATGCTGGGCCAGGTGGAGGGTTTTTGCGAACACTCGGCGCCACTGGGTTTGTGCAGCATCAGGTAGGCTTTTTCGCGGTAGTCCCAGTCAAGGCCTTGAACTTTGAAGCGCAAACCGTCTGCTATATATTCAGTAGCAGACACTGCTTGTTTTATGACGGCCTCAGGGTCATTTTTATCATAGACTTCAACAAAACCCTGCTGGATCAGCCCGGCGCACACGCGCCGCGTGCCAAAGCCCTGTGAATAAAGAATGTCTTGCAGCTGCAAATCTGAAACCCGGTTGCGGCAATCAATGTGCGCCGGTTGCCGGGGTACTAGTTGAAACGTTTGGAGGCGACGGTGTCCTGGTCAAACTGGTCCATCGCGTCTTGTGTCATCGGGTCTTGTGACCAGGCCGCCAGGCTGGCCGGTGGCAGCGTCACCGCGGCAGCGCCCAGGGCCATCAGTTTCGACATCATGTCGGGCGACTTGATGCTCGCGGCCAGCAGCAAGGGGCCGGGCGCGTCAACGTCGTCCTGCGCCGCCACGCAGGCCTGCAGCAGCGCCCAGACGTCCCGCCCCTGCGCTTGCAGGCGGCCCACATACGGCGCCACAAAATCAACATCCAGCGATTGCGCCCAAAGGAGTTGCACCGGGCTGGACAGGGCCGTGAGCAAAATCGGCTGGGCCTCGTTTTTCAGCGCCTGAATACACGGCAGCCAATCGGCATGGCAGGGTAATTTCAGGGTGAGTGACACGCCATGACGGTCGGCCGCCGGGCGCAGCGCGTCCAGCCAATGCAGCGCCTGGGACGGGTCGCTGCTGGGCAATTGCAGCATCAGCTCGGGCATGCCATGTTCTCCGGCTGCGCGCACCAGGTCCAGGTAGGTCGGCAGGTTCACCGCCAGGCCGGCCTGGAAGATCAGGCTCGGGTTGGTGGTGACGCCTTGAATCGGCGGGCAACCCGGCATCAGCCGCCAACTGCTGGTCACCGCTGAATCGAGGTAGATTTTCATGGCCTTGAATTTAACCCAATCCGGGTTTACACCAGATCCTGCTTGAGGAAAATGTCCTTCAGCGGAAAAAACTGCCGGTGCAGCGGCAGCAGCGAAGCGCCAATCGCCCGCGCATGGGCGCCGGCCTGGCCCGCCACCACGCCCGGTGCATTCAAGCCTTCCAGGTTGTAGGCAGGCAGCCCTGCGCGGGTGGCGTCAATCAAGGCGTTGATGAGCGGGCGGCCGATCGAGCCGTCAATGACGGCGGCGTCCAGGTCCAACAGCGCCGTCGCACTCACGATACTCATGGCCAGCGCGCGGCTGGCCTCGGACAACCAGGGGCCGGTCACGTCAGCATAGACCGCGTCCATGATGGTGTCGCTGTGCACGCTCAAGGGGTCAAAACCGGCGCGCTGCAAAGCCTGTTCGAGTTGCCAGCCGGAAGCCAGTTGCAGCAATTGATCGGGTTTCAGGGTGGTCACGGGCGCGCCCGGGCCCAAGGTCGTGGGCATGGACCCAATGGCGCCGGCGTTGCCGCGCGGGCCGGCCATGATGTGCCCGGCCAGAACGAGCCCGCCGCCCACAAAGGTGCCGACAAACACGTACAGAAAATTGCTGATCGCGCGGCCCTGGCCTTGCAACATCTCTGCCATGCAGGCCGAGGTGGTGTCCTTGGCAAATTCCACTGGCAAGGGGGTCAGCGCCTGCACTTCGGCCAGCAAGTCCATCGACTCCCAGCGCCGCAAGGCGGCGGCCGCTTCGATACCGAGCAGGTTGGGCCATTCGTGCAGGAACAAGGGCGCCGTCAGGCCAATTCCAACCAGGAGCGGCCAACGCTCGCCCATCAGCGCTTCGATCTCTTTAAGCGCATGGCGGATGTGGCGCAGCACCACGGGCGGGTCGGGGAAGGGGTAATTGAACTGAAGCTGGTGCCGCGGTTGGCCCAGGAAGTCTGACACCAGCACCTCCAGGCTGCGCCGCCCGACCTGCAGCCCCAGGCTGAACGCGGCGTCGGGGTTGAGCGCCAGCGGCACCGACGGTTGCCCGATCTTGCCGCGGATGCGGGCCTGTTTGACCAGCAAGCCGTCGGCTTCAAGCCGGTTGACGATGATCGAGACGGTTTGTGTCGACAGCTGCGTCAGCCGCGCCAGATCGGCCTTGGCAATGGCGCCGTGCAGCCGCACCGCCTGCAGCACGATGCGCTCGTTGAACTGGCGCATCCCTGTGTGGTTGGAGCCGCGCATCAGGCGCGGGTCGCGGACAAAGGCCGGGGTGGCGTTCAATTCAGGATGACACCCTTGGCAAAGAGCGCATTGCCATACGCCGTGGCCTCACCCGTTTGCACGATCAGGCTGGCGGCACGAACGCGCTCATAAAAGGTGAAACGTTCGACCGGCTCGACTTTTTCCGCGGCCAAACCGCCGGTCAAGGCAACGTTCCCGAGCAGATCGACCAGTTGCTGTTGCACCGGCGTGCGGTGGTCCGCCTGGGCCTGGCACACATGCATGTAAGCCACCGGTTGTGCCACCGATGCGTCCAGCGGAAAAACCGACAGCACCGCCTGGCTCACGCGCAAAAGCGAGAGGCCCGGCAGGCGCACCAGCGGTTTACCTTGGGCCAGAAAATCAGCGGTGAAATTCGCGTCCACCACGGCCACCCACTCGCCGTGGCCCATGGCGCACAGATGCATCAAGAGTTCGGGGGTGAGGATTGGATCAATGCCTTTGAGCATTAGGCAGCCTCCGCCATCGCGCCGACGCCTGCCGTTTGCGTAGTGGCGTGCGCCAGGCTTGCCGGGTCAATGGCGCCGGTGATCAGACCGACAATTTCTTCCGGGTTCGATTGGCGGCGCAGCAGGTTGCAAATGATGCGGCCCTGGCGAAACACCCATATGCGGTCGGCCAGATCAAACACCTGGCGCAGGTTGTGGCTGATGATGATGAGGGGAATGCCCTGTTGTTTCAGGCCCTTGATGATCTGCTCGACCCGCGCCGTCTCGGCCACGCCAAGGGCCGCAGTGGGTTCGTCCAGAATGATCAGTTTCTTGGCAAAGCCGGCCGCCCGCGCAATCGCCACACACTGGCGCTGCCCGCCCGACATGCCGCGCAGGCTCTCACTCATGTCCTGGATCTTCACCCCGGTGGTGGACAACATTTCTTTTGATTTTTCGCGCATGGCGGCGTGGTTCAGGATCGACAGCGGCCCCAGGTTCAGGCGCGTGATCTCGCGGCCCAGGAAGATGTTGGCCGGCACGTCCAGGTCTTCGGCCAGGGCCAGCGTCTGGTAAACCGTCTCGATGCCCTTGTCGCGCGCGTCCAGCGGCGAGTTGAAGCTGACGCTTTGGCCATCCAGCAGGATCTGCCCTTCATTGGGCTGTTCGACGCCGGTGATCAGGCGTACAAAAGTGCTCTTGCCGGCGCCGTTGTCACCGACGATGGCCGCATGTTCGCCCGGCGCCAGGCTGAAATGCGCGTCCGTCAGCGCCTTGACGCCGCCGTAATGTTTGGTCAGGCTGCCAATGTGCAGGACCGGCTTGAGAGGTGTCATGGTGATTCGGGTGGAGGCTGGTGGTCAATTTCCGTGAGCACGAAGAATGCCAGAAATCAGGTCGAACCGTATTAGTAAAACTACTAGGTTTATTTAATAGTTTTCTGCGTTCTAATCCTTTCCCAGCAGATGCATGGGTGCACGGGCCGTTCAAAGAGCATGGCCGCCCACTGCTGTTTTTAAACCATAGGAGATTATTGATGACTTCAAAGCGCATGTTCGGCCAATTGGCCATCGCTGCTGTGATGGCTGCCACCTTGACAGCTTGCGGCAAAAAAGAAGAGGCAACCCCGGCTGCAGCGCCCGCCGCTGCACCCGCCGCCGCTGCTGCCGCGCCCGAGCTGACGATTGCCTACATCACCAATGGCAACACCAACGAAGGCTGGACGCTGATCAACGGCGGCGCCAAATCAGGCGGCGCAGTCCCCGGTGTCAAATTGATCGAGCTGGCTGCTGAAAAAGGCGAACTCTCCAAGCAGTTGGCGATTGTTGAAGACATGATCACCCGCAAAGTCAATGCCATCGCCATCGCGCCGGTGGACAGCGCCGGCATCGCCCCGGCCGTCGCCAAGGCCCTGGCCGCCGGCATTCCCGTGATTGCGGTCGACACCGCCATCACTGGCGCGGAAATCACCTCCTACGTCGCCACCGACAACGTGCCCGCTGCCAAGTCACAAGGCGACTGGGCTGCCGACCAGGTGGCCGACACGGACACCGTGATCTACGTCACCGGCGACCAGGCCCAATCAACCGGCCGTGAGCGCAAAGAAGGTTTCCTGGCTGGTTTGAAGGCCAAAAAACCGGGCGTGAAAGTGGTAGAAGTGCCCACCACCTGGGATCAGACCATGGCTCAAAACGGCGTCGAAGCCGCTCTGCGCGCCAACCCTGGCGCCAAGGTCATCGCTTGCGCCTGGGACGGCGGCGCTTTGGGCGCCAAGGCCGCGTTGCTGGCTGCAGGCAAAAAACCCGGCGACGTGAAGATCGCCGGTTTTGACGGCTCCCCCGGCGGCCTGGACATGATGAAAGAAGGCTGGCAACAAGCCAACTCCGCGCAGATGCTGGCCAAAATCGGCAAAGTGGGCGTCGAGACGGCGATCAAAGCGGCCAAAAAAGAGCCAGTTGAGAAACGCATCGACACCGGCTCCTTCCTTGTGTTGCCGGCCAATGTGGACCAGTTCGCCAAGGACTCAGGCGTAGCTCAGTTCATGAAAGTCAAATAAATAAATAAATACTGAATTCGCTACTGCGCGGGCGAATTTGCACATTGCGGTGCTCGCTGTACTGGAGTACAGCTGCGCTCCTACTGCGCAACTTCATCCCGCTCTCTACGCGACTTCAGCATTTATTGCGTTTATCAGAAGGCCGCCATCAGATTGGGTGGCTGTCTTTTAATTTTGATGTGTCAACAATGAAAACTCTCACCCGCCAGGAATGGTACGGCGCACTGGTCGCGGTGCTGGTGCTGGGCGTTTTGCTCAGCTTCGCCTCTCCCTATTTCCTCACCACCGGCAACCTCTCCAACATCCTGGTACAGGCTTCGGTGATCGCCCTGCTTGCTGGCGGGCAAACTTTTGTGATTTTGACCGGCGGCGTTGACCTGGCCGTTGGCGCATTGACGGCTCTGGCCGGCGCTGTCGCCGGGCACATGATGATCAAACTCGGCGTCAACCCTTATGCGGCCATGATGGCAGCGCTGGCGATTGGCGCAGCGGTTGGCCTCTTCAACGGTTACCTGGTCGCCTTTGTCGGCATCCCCTCCTTTATCGTCACCTTGGGCGGCTTGACGCTGTGGCGCGGTCTGGCCTTTGACGCCACCGGCGGTTTCGACAACTCCGGGCTGCCCGCGCCCATGCCGTTCATCGGTTATGGCAGCTTGCTCGGTGTGCCGATGCCGATCTGGATCACCGGCATCTTCTTTGTCGTGATGGCCTTCATCCTCTCCAGCACCAAGCTGGGCCGGTACGTTTACGCAATGGGCAGCAACGAGATGGGCGCGCGCCAGGTGGGCATCAACATCCGCGGCTACAAACTGGCGGTGTATGTGGTCAGCGGCCTGAGCTGCGCGCTGGGCGCCATTGTTTTGATGGCACGCATGGATTCTTCGAGCGGCAAGATGGCACAGATGTTTGAGCTTGACGCCATCGCCGCCGTGATTCTGGGCGGCACCTCACTCTTTGGCGGGCGCGGCAGCATCTGGGGCAGCCTGCTGGGCGCGGTGCTCATCACCATGATCCGAAACGGCATGAATTTGATGGAGATTTCCCAGTTCAAACAGATGATGGCAATTGGCGCGGTGGTCATTGTGGCGGTCTGGATTGACGTGTTGCGCCGGCAACATCTGCTGAAAAAATAAGACGTCGGTATGGGCGCGCAAGGCAAAGCCAACAAGATCTGGGTGTTGGGCGAAGCGCTGATGGACTGCGTGGCGCAGCCGGACGGCTCGCTCAAACCTTTCATGGGTGGCAGCCCGTTCAACCTGGCCCGCGCCGCATCGCTGCGTGGCAGAAGCCCCGACGCAGCGACCGACGCCGCCTTGGTCGGCTTCATCAACCCGATCTCCACCGACCGTTTCGGTGACCAGATGCGGGCGCAATTCGCGGCCGACGGCGTGCAGACTTTGTTGCCGCAAAGCCGCCTTCCCACCTCTTTGGCGGTGGTGCAAATCGCCAACGGCCAACCGAGTTATGGTTTTTACCGCGAAGGCATTGCCGACCGGGATTACACCGTGGACCAGGTTCTCGCGCTCCTGATAAGAGAGCAATCTAACGCCGGGTTGAAGGTATTGCACACCGGCTCCTTGCTTTTGGTGCCGCCCGAGCATGAAAAAGTGGCAGCCGTTTTGCAGGGTGCCCGGGCCATGGGTTGGACCATCAGCGTCGACGTCAACCTGCGCCCCAAACTCGCCGCCGATCTGAAGGCCTATGTGGCCGCCGTCAAACAAGTTGCCGCGCTGGCGGACTGGCTCAAAGCCAGCGACGAAGACCTGGAACTGCTGGGGTTCGCCTCGCCTTCGCGCGCCAAAGCCACCGAAATTGCCCGCCATTTCACCGCCCAGGGCGCCAGCCGCATCGCTTTGACGTTTGGCGGTGGCGGCGCCTGGCTGCAGGTGGATGGCGAATCGGCGCAAGGCGATGTGCCGAAGGTGAAAATCGTTGACACTGTTGGCGCGGGCGACACCTTTTGGGGCAACTGCCTGGGTGATTGGGTGACGTTGGAAGTTGACGCGATTGATGACTCGATTGATGGCTCGGCTGATCGCTCGGCTGCCGGCTTGGCTGATGGCTCGGTTGCTGGCTTGGCCGATGGCGCTGCGCCCCAATCCGCAGCCGCTCAACGTGTCGCCACCACCTTGCATGAAGCGATGCGCGCCGCCGCCATCAACTGCACCCGTGCCGGCTGCCAGCCGCCCCGTTACGCCGAAACCTTGGCGTTTTCAAATTAACAAGGGGTCGGGCAGGTGTTGAACAGGTGTCTAAATAAGTGCTTGATAATTTTTCCTTGTAAAATTCAGTTATATAGGCCGTCGAATCTATTATATACTGAGATATGTATTTTATAGCGTAATTGATTATTTATTAATCTATATCTTAATTAAAATAATAATTACAAGAATTTTTACGCTGTTTAAGGTCTTGACACCACCCGCACCGACAGACTCTGCGTCGCCCGCCCGATCAAACCGCGTTCATCAAACAGCCGCGACTCCGCCAAACCGCTGCCGCTGGCGCCCAGCCAGGTTTGCGCCTCCAGGCCAATCCATTCCCCCACCGGGCGGCGCAGCAGGTTGAGCGTCAGGTCGGAATTGACAAAGACGTCGCCACGACGGTAATCCAACACCGCGCTGATGCCATTGCCGGAATCCGCCGCCACCGCCACGCGCTGGTAGGGGCTGGTGGGTTCGCCCTGCACCAGCGGGTGCCTGAGGCGAAACCACACCGTGCACGGCCCCTGGAAGTTTTTGCCCTGCGCTTCGCGGATTTCGACGAGTTCGGCATAACCCGGCTTGCCGTCGGCAAACGGGAACTGCGCCGGGCTTGACGCGGCCGGTGCTGCCGCAGGCTGGGGGTGGGCGGGCAGGCCTGGCGGCAGGGTCAGATCACTTTCGCGCTGGGCCAAGGCGGTGAATCGGGCCAGCTCTTTGCCCGCGTGCAACAAACTGGCCGAAAAATGCCCAGCGGTTTTGCCGACGTAATCGGCCGCCACGGTCACCGTTAATTCGGCAATCGGCAGTGGCCGCAACAGGTTTGCGGTGAGGCGCGCAATGTGCGTGAGGCCATGTTCTGCAGCTGCTATTTCAATAGCGCGGCAGACCAGCGCAATGGGCGGCCCGGCGTGTTGGTGCACGGGGTTCCAGGGGCCACGCGTGAGCCCGGTCGACTGGAAAACCACACCACCCTGCGCCAAGTAGGCGCTCGTCGGTTCGCTCGCCGGGCCGCTCGCTGAGTCGCTCGGCGGATGGATGATGTTAGAGGCCTTGTTTTCAGTCATGGAATGCCAGTTTTACACGAAAGCAGTTTTCAGGGCTTTGGCAGAATTTCTCAAATCGAAACAGTCTGGGGTACCTTTTTGGCCACCCAAAAGTCACCAACGGGCCTACATTCCGCAATTCCTGGTTGACGTCAAGCGGGCGTGGCTGCCAGGTCATCCGTCAGGCGCCCGCGCACTTATAAACAGGAGCGACGACATGACTCAGGAAAAATTCCGCCAGACTGCCGACCAGGTCTTGCAGCAAAACGTGGGGCGTTTCGGCGGCTCCCCCGGCGTGGTGGCGATGGCCACCGACCGCAGTGGCAATTTCTACGAAGGCGCGGCCGGCAAACGCGAACTGGGCAAAGACGCGCCGATGACGGCCGACTCCGTTTTTGCCATCTTCTCCACCACCAAGGCGCTGTGTGGCGTAACGGTGATGCAGCTGGTCGAAGAAGGAAAGATCAAACTCTCGGACCCGGCCAAGGCGTATGCGCCTGAAATCGCCGAATTGCAGGTGCTCACCGGTTTTGACGCCAGCGGCCAGCCGCAAACCCGGCCACCCAAACGCGACATCACCATCAACGACCTGATGCTGCACACCAGCGGCCTGTGTTACGAATTTTTCAGCGCCGACGATCTCAAATACCGCACCGCCAAAAATATCCCGACGGTTGTGTCGTGCACCTTCGCCTCGATCCGCACGGTGTTGTTGCACGACCCGGGCGAGCGCTGGACTTACGGCGCCAACATCGACTGGCTCGGTCGCATCGTTGAGCAGCAGCGCGGCAAACGCCTGGGCGAGGTGATGAAGGAGCGCCTCTTCGCCCCGCTGGAGATGAACGACACCGCTTTCACCATGAGCGACTCTATGAAGGCGCGGCGCGTCACCATCCACGACCGCGCGGCGGACGGCAAACTCACACCGCTGCCCGACCTGGCGCTGCCGCAACCGCCCGAGATGGACTGCGGCGGCCATGGCCTGTATGCCATCGTCGGCGACTACATGAAATTCATCCGCATGATGCTCAATGACGGCGCCGGGCCCAAAGGCCGCGTATTGAAGGCTGAAACCGTGGCCGCCATGGCGCAAGACGGTTTGGGCAAACTGCCCTGTACCGGCTGGACGACGTCGATCCCGTCACTTTCCAACGATGGCGAATTCTTCCCCGGGATCGACAAAGGCTGGGCCTACACCTTCATGACCAACCGCGAAGACGCGCCCACCGGGCGCCCGGCGGGCTCATTGGCCTGGGCCGGCCTGGCCAATTGCTTTTACTGGATCGACCGCAAGAACGGCATCGGCGGTTACTGGGCCAGCCAAATCCTGCCGTTCCAGGACACTGCTTCGTACCCCGGGTTTGTTGAATTCGAAACGGCGGTTTACCAGCATTGCACCTGATGGTGATTGACAGGGCTGGGCGTTGCAAGTGCTCAGCTGCGCTCTGCGAGGCTAATCAGTACGAAGGATGGTTTTTTCCGACTCCAGCCGGTCAAGCTCAGCGTCTGAATAGCCGATTTCCGCAAGGACTTGCCGGCTGTGCTCGCCGAGCTTTGGCGGTAGGCGGAAAAGGCCGCAGGGTGACTCGGAAAAGCTGATGGGAAACCCAATCAGCCTGATGGCGCCCTCTGTGGGGTGCTCCACCACTGGAAACATATCGAGCGCGCGCAGGTGCTGGTCTGCAATCAGGTCGTCGATAGAGTTGACGCTGCCGAACATGATGTCGTTTTCGATCAGCGCGTCCACCCATTCCTGGGTGGTTCGCGACGGCATGACCTGGCTGATGATCTCGTACAACTCCGGAATTCGCGCCGTTCGCGCCAGTGGGTCTTGCAGCGACGGGTCTTGCGCCAGGTCGTCACGCCCGATCAACTTAAAAAACCGCAGCCATTGGGCTGTGGTGTAGGGCAACACGCAAAGCGCACCATCCTGGGTGGCATAGGGTCGCCTTTGCGGGTTGAGGATGCGGCTGTAACCGGTATCGCCACGCGAGGGCTCAAAGGCTTTGCCGCCCATGTGCTCCGGCAACACAAAGGCCACCATGGTTTCAAACATCGGGACTTCGATCGCCTGTCCTTTGCCGGTCTTCATCAGATAGATCAGCGCCGCCAGTACGGAGTTAACCAATGCGAGGCCCACGGCCTTGTCCGCAACAATGGTCGCAACAAATTGTGCGCTTCCTGTCACCCTGCGTTGTAGATCCGTCAAGCCCGACATGGCCTGGATGGTGTCGTCGGCCGCAGGCCGTCCCGCATAAGGCCCGCGCTCTGAATAACCATAGGCACCGCAAAAAATGACCTTGGGATTGACGAGCCTGATTG
>JANNYX010000577.1:0-1793 GCA_031410295.1 Rhodoferax sp. | reverse complement strand
TGTGACCGGGCAACTGGCCGCCTTCGCCCGGCTTGGCCCCTTGCGCCATCTTGATCTGCAATTCCTGGGCGCTGACCAGATACTCGCTGGTCACGCCGAAGCGGCCGCTGGCTACCTGTTTGATCGCGCTGCTGCGGCGGTCGCCGTTGGCGTCGGCCGTGTAGCGGGCCGAGTCTTCGCCGCCTTCGCCGGTGTTGCTCTTGCCGCCGATGCGGTTCATGGCAATCGCCAGGGTGGCGTGCGCTTCCGTGCTGATGGAACCGAGCGACATGGCACCAGTGGCGAAACGTTTGACGATCTCTTTGGCGCTTTCCACTTCGTCCACGGGGATGGCTTTGGCAGGGTCGATCTTGAACTCGAACAAACCGCGCAGCGTCATGTGGCGGCGGCTTTGGTCGTTGACCAGTTGCGCGTATTCCTTGTAGGTGTTCCAGTTGTTGGCGCGGGTGCTGTGTTGCAGCTTGGCGATGACGTCGGGCGTCCACATGTGTTCCTCGCCGCGCACACGCCAGGCGTATTCGCCACCGGCGTCCAACATGCCTTCGAGCACCGGGTCGCCGCTGAAAGCCTGCTTGTGCATGCGAATCGCCTCTTCAGCGATTTCAAACACACCAATGCCGGCGACTTTGCTCGGCGTGCCGGTGAAATACTTGTCTATGGTTTCGTTGTTGAGGCCAATCGCTTCAAACAACTGCGCGCCGCAATAACTCATGTAGGTACTGACACCCATCTTCGACATGATCTTCGACAAGCCCTTGCCAACCGCCTTGACATAGTTGTAAATCGCCTTGTCGGCACTGAGTTCGCCGGCCAAATCCTTGTGGATGCTGGCCAGTGTTTCCATCGCAAGATACGGATGGACAGCTTCCGCGCCGTAACCGGCCAGCACGGCAAATTGGTGCACTTCACGCGCGGTGCCGGTCTCGACAACCAGTCCTGCCGTGGTGCGCAGACCTTCGCGCACCAGGTGTTGGTGCACGGCGGAGAGGGCGAGCAAGGCGGGTATCGCGACCTGTGTGGCGTTCAGGTTGCGGTCGCTGATGATGAGGATATTCTTGCCACCCTTGATGGCGTCCACCGCCTCGGCGCAGAGCGAGGCGAGTTTCGCCTCGACCCCTTCGCGGCCCCAGGCCAGCGGGTAGGTGATGTCCAGCGTGTAGCTGCGGAACTTGCCCTGCGTGTATTTTTCGATGTCACGCAGCTTGGCCATGTCGGAAAAATTCAGGATCGGCTGCGCTACTTCAAGCCGCATGGGCGGATTCACCTGGTTGATGTCCAGCAGGTTGGGCTTGGGACCGATGAAGCTGACCAGCGACATCACGATCGCTTCGCGGATCGGGTCGATCGGCGGGTTCGTCACCTGGGCGAAGAGCTGTTTGAAGTAGTTGTAGAGCGGCTTGTTTTTGTCAGACAACACGGCCAATGGGCTGTCGTTGCCCATCGAGCCGATGCCTTCTTCACCAGCCTGCGCCATCGGGCTCATCAGGAACTTGATGTCTTCCTGGGTGTAACCAAAAGCCTGCTGGCGGTCCAGTAGCGTGACCTGGCTCTCCGAGGCCGAAGCCGGTTCACCACCGCTGCCGCCACCGACCACGTCATCGAGCCTGATGCGCAGATTGTCGATCCACTGCTTGTAGGGCTTGCTGTGTGCGAGGTTGGATTTGAGCTCTTCGTCGTCGATCATGCGTCCCTTCTCCAGGTCGATCATGAACATCTTGCACGGCTGAAGGCGCCATTTGAGCACGATCTTGTTTTCTGGAACCGGCAAAAAGCCGGATTCGGACGCCATGATC
>JANNYX010000576.1:0-3374 GCA_031410295.1 Rhodoferax sp. | reverse complement strand
TCACCGACGACCGTGGTGTGGTGGTGCGTTTTGACCAGGCGCCCCAGCGCATCGTCAGCCTGTTGCCGTCTTTGTCTGAAACGGTTTGCGCGCTCGGCCAGTGCGCGCGCCTGGTCGGCGTGGACCGTTACTCCAACCACCCGCCGTCGCTTGCAATGTTGCCGCAAATGGGTGGCGGGCTGGATCCAAGCATTGAATCCGTCGTGGCGCAAAAGCCGGACCTGGTGCTGCTCGCCGGTTCGTCGCGCGCGGCCGCCCGGCTCGAAGCGCTCGGCCTCAAAGTGGTCGCGCTGGAACCGAAGACGCATGCGCAAATGCGGGCCGCCATGCAGACCATCGCCTGGGTGTTGCAAGTTCCCACGGCAGATCGGCTCTGGCTGGCGATCAACACGGCCATCGATGCCGAGGTGAAGGCGCTGCCGCCGTCGGTCAGGAACGCCCGGGTTTTCATTGCCGTCAGCACCGCCCCGCACGGCGCGGGTGAGGCCTCATTCATCGGCGAAACACTGTATCGCCTTGGGGCGGCCAACATCGTGCCTGCGGCGATGGGGGTGTTTCCCAAGCTCAACCCGGAATTTGTGGTGCGGGCCAACCCCGACGTCATCATCACCAGTGCGCAAAACGCGCAGGGCATGGCGCAAAGGCCCGGCTGGAACACCATCCGCGCCATCCGGGAAAAACGCTTGTGCCGTTTTACACCCGAGCAGGCCGACGTCCTGGTGCGCCCCGGCCCGCGCATGGCAGAAGCCGCAAGCCTGATGGCGGCCTGCCTGAAGGAGAAAGCGCCTTGAAGCGGAAAGTCATGGCTTGGGCCTTGGCGCTGCAAATTGCCGCGGGCGTGTTGTTGGTGATCGGCATGGGTGTTGGCAGCACCGGTTTCGAGAGTGTCTTGCAGGCTGCCAATGACCCGGCTGCCTGGCAAATTGTTTGGGACATTCGCCTGCCGCGCACGGTGGGTGCCTGGGCGACCGGCGCCTTGCTGGGACTGGCCGGCGCGCTGGCGCAGGGTTTGTTTCGCAACCCCTTGGCCGATCCGTTTTTGCTGGGCAGCGCCAGTGGCGCGTCTCTGGGCGTGGCAGTGGCGCTGGCGCTGTTTGGCCAGGTCGAATTGGCGGACGCATCGCAGCCGAATGCCTGGCCGGTGCAAATCGGTTTGGCCGGCGCCGGTTTTCTGGGCGCGGTGGCCGGGGTGATGTTGACTCTGCTTCTGGCAAAAGGTGTGCAACATACCTTGCGTCTGTTGTTGGCGGGCCTGATCGTCGGCGTCGTGCTGGGCGCCCTCAAAGATCTGGTAGCGCTGGCTGTGCCCGGAATTTTGCAAGGCATGCAGGCGTTCACGCTGGGGAGCACCGGATTTATTGGCTGGACCGCCTGCGTGCTGTTGCTCCTGGTGTTATTGCCCTGTATGGCGCTGGCCTGGAGCCTGAGCCGGGTGCTGGACGCTCTGGCGCTGGGCGAATCAACGGCGCAAAGCCTCGGGCTCCAACTGGTGCCGATGCGAGCGGCCCTGGTCGCGGTGCTGGCGCTGGCCACCGGCGTCGCGGTTGCGCAAACCGGGCTGATAGCGTTTGTCGGGCTGGCGGCGCCGCATCTGGTGCGCGCCCTGGTCAAAACCACCCACGGCACTTTGATGTTGCTCAGCAGTTTGATGGGGGGCGTGTTGCTGATGGCCGCCGACATTTTGGCGCGCTGGTTGATCGCGCCACAGGAACTGCCGGTGGGAGTGATGACGGCGGTCTTGGGCGGAAGTTACCTGCTGTGGTTGATGCACCGGCGCAGGCCCAATTCTGGAGTGCTATGAATAATATAGCGTTGTCTGCCCATTCTGTGTCGGCCTATCTTGATTCTGTTCAAGTACTCTGCGACGTTGAGCTGATTTTCCCTGCTGGCCAATGGACCAGTGTGGTGGGCCCCAATGGGGCGGGCAAATCGACCTTGCTCAAGGTGTTGGCTGGCCTCTTGCCTTGCAGCGGTGAAGTGCGCTTGCTAGGCCAGCCGCTGCATGCCATCAGCGCCCGCCAGCGTGCGCAAAGCCTCTCGTGGCTTGGCCAAAACGAGCATGGTGGCGACGATTTGAGCGTGTTCGATGTGGTGATGCTCGGGCGCCTGCCGCACCTGCGCTGGCTGGCCGCACCCAGCGCGCTGGATGAATTGACCTGCGAGCGGGCGCTTTTGGCCACGCAGGCCTGGCCTTGGCGGCACCGGGCGCTGGGCAGCCTGTCGGGCGGCGAGCGCCAGCGTGTTCTGCTGGCCCGCGCGTTGGCAGGCGACGCCCAAGTGCTGCTGATGGACGAACCCTTGACCAACCTGGACCCGCCGCATCAGGCCGACTGGCTCGCGACGGTCCGCACCTTGACGCAGGCCGGCAAAACCGTGGTCAGCGTGCTGCATGAAATCGGCTTTGCCCTGCAGGGCGATCACCTGGTGGTTCTCAACGCGGGTCGGCTGGCGCATTTTGGGTCTTGCAGCGACGCAGCCTCCCACCGCGCGCTCGCCCAGGTGTTTGAAAACCGTGTTTCCATCCATGCCATTGGCGAGCATTTTGTTACGTTGCCCCATTGAAGTGGCGCCTCCAGGAGGTTTGGCAATCGTCGGCAATTGAGGACGAAATTTGTGACTTATTACCAGACACGGAACTGTCAATAGGTTGCGATGGCGTTTTTTATGGTGCGCTGCTAGACTGCTTCAAACACCCCTCAATTTAACTTAATAGCGCAATGATTTGAACCCATCGGCCCGCCCATGTCAGTCCTGAACGACGACATCACGAATGCAATGCGTGAGTCGCGCATGGGATTCGCTCGGCGCAGTCTTTTTGCCCGCATCGGCGGTCTCGGCGGAGCATTGGTCATGTTTGCCGGCGTCATGCTGCAAAAAGACGCTGCCTGGTGGGTCTGGCTCGGTCCGTCCTTGTATTGCATCTTTTGGCCGCAGCTGGCCTGGCAAATGGCCAAGCGCGCCGAGAACCCGCGCGACGTCGAACGCGGCAATCTCCTCACAGACCAGTTTTTGATTGGCGCCTGGCTGGTGCCGATGGAATTCAACCTGCTTCCGTGCATCCTGGCGATTGTCATGACCAGCATGAACACCGTGGCCGGTGGCGGTTGGCGTTTGTTGCTGCGCGGTCTGTTGTTGCAGGCAATGGGTGTGGGGCTCGGGGTGCTGATCTATGGTTTCCACTGGGCGCCTACGACCAGCACGTTGACCATTCTTGCCAGCATTCCATTGTTGGTTTTCCAGCCGCTGGCCGTTGGCTACGTGGCGTTTTCCGCCATCAAGGCATTGAACAAGAAACGTTTTGAGCTCGAGCGCATCAACCAGCACGATGGTTTGTCGGGCCTTTTTAACCGCATGTACTGGGAGCAGCTGGTTCG
>JANNYX010000575.1:0-1782 GCA_031410295.1 Rhodoferax sp. | reverse complement strand
ACGTGCGTGTCACCACCCGCCTGGTCGATTCACCCGCCTGCCTGGTGGTGCAAGACCATGGCATGAGCACCCAGATGGCGCGCATGTTGAAACAGGCCGGTCAACAAGCGCCCGACGTGAAACCGGTGCTGGAAGTCAATGCCGAACACGCCTTGGTGAAAAAGCTCGAAGGTTCCGTGCATTTCAACGACCTGGCGCACATCCTGTTTGACCAGGCGCTTCTGGCCGAAGGCGGCATGCCCGCAGACCCGGCGGCTTATGTGAAGCGGGTCAATGCGTTGCTGGTGTGATTGAAGATCGTCAACACCGGGCAGCGGTGAGGTGGTATAGTTAGCTAATCTTAGCTAGTGAATACCGGATCACCGTCATGATGCCTCATGTTGTGAATATGCTGGATGCAAAAACCTCGTTGTCCAAACTTGTGTTCGCCCTCGAAAATGGCGAGGCGGACGAGTTTGTCATTGCCCGCAACGGTCAGCCCGCCGCCCGCTTGATGCCGCTTGAAAAGGCATTGCCTGATCGCAGTCGGCGCATTGGAGTGGCTAAGGGCCGTTTCAAGGCGCCTGCCGACCTGGATCAACGCAATGCCGAGGTTCTGCATCTGTTTGAAGGCAACTGATGCGGATTCTTCTGGACACCCACATTGCGCTGTGGGCCGTCACTGGGCACGCATCGCTTTCAAGGCCGGCCAGAAATGTGATCCTTGAAGCAGACGAAGTCTTTGTCAGCGCGGCGTCCACCTGGGAAATTGCGATCAAACACGCCGTGGGCAAGGGGGACATGCCGGTATCAGCGGCCCAAGCGCTGCAGGCCTTCACCGATGCGGGTTATTCGATGCTTGACATCAAACCAGCGCACACCCTCAAAGTCGAACAACTTCCCTCCATCCACAAAGACCCGTTCGACAGAATGCTGGTCGCGCAGGCATGGTGTGAGCCTCTGATACTGGTGACGCGTGATCCTTTGGTGGCTCGGTACGGCAATGGTATTTTGCAGGTGGCTTGAGATTGGGTTTGCGCCTGCTGCCAATTCGATCCCGCAGGCGACTGCCCCCTCAACAAGGCTACGCGCCTGGGGTTTGCTCACCATATGATCTGAATTTTTATAAATGCGCCTCACGCGGCGGTTTGGCAGCATTTGGGAATTTCGATCTGCAGCATAGCGGCGAAAAGCCTTGCAATTCCGTCACAAGCCCTTATTGCGCAAGCGCCTCCTGCCGCTCCAACAGCGCCAGCATTTCTTCGTCAATCGCCGCATCCCGCGCATGCAGCGTGGCGGCGAGTTGCGGGTCTCGCGTGTAGATGCTGGCGTCATTGAGCTGCTGGCGGATGTCGGTTTGTTCGGCTTCAAGATTGGCGAGCGTCTCGGGGATGCCTTCCAGTTCACGTTGCTCTTTAAAGTTTAGCTTCTTTTTTGATAGCGAACTTTCTTTATTATTCGTCGGCCTATAGGCGTTTTCACTCGTAGGTTTTGAAGAATTGGCCCTGGAAGCCTCCCGCGCCGCCTTCTCGGCGATCTCTTTCGCCCGCGCCGACTGCACCAGCCAATCCTGCACGCCACCTTCGTATTCGCGCCACAGGCCCGGCTGGTTGATGACGTCTTCGGCGACGATGGTGCTGGTGACGACGTTGTCGAGAAAGGTGCGGTCGTGGCTGACCAGAAACACCGTGCCGGCGTAGTTTTGCAACAGGTCTTCGAGCAGCTCCAGCGTGTCGATGTCGAGGTCGTTGGTCGGCTCGTCGAGCACCAGCACGTTGGCGGGCCGTGCGAATAGGCGCGCCA
>JANNYX010000574.1:0-1649 GCA_031410295.1 Rhodoferax sp. | reverse complement strand
CCGAACTGGGTCTGGCGCCAGACGAATACGCGGCCCTGACCATGGTGCTGCTGCGTTTGCTGGCTTTCAAACCCAAGGACAAACCGGCTCAATGGGTGCCTGGCACAGAGGGCGCAGAAAAAAAAACACTGAATCAGGCTGAAACGCAGTCCGCACTTGCGAAACCGGCTGTTGCACAACCGGCCACTGCGCAGCCAGCCGAAGCAGTGCCAGCGCTTCAGGCGGGCGCCGCACCCGCCGGGCAGATCTTGCACGTGGTCGATCGGCCGGAAACCCCCCTGGCCTTCGCGCAATCAAGAACGCACGGGGCGCTGTCGCCATCTGAATACGCTCAACACGCAACGCAAGCAGTTGCCATTCCGGTTCGCCTGCAGGCTGACTCACTGGTCGACGGACCAATCACTCCAGCTGGGGCTACGCCATCACCTCACACTGAAGAAGGTGATTTTTGGCACCCGTTGGTGCAGAAACTGGTGGCCAGCGAGTTGGTGGCCGCACTGGTGCGTGAACTGGCCTTGCAGTCACAACTCGTCGCCCGCGATACCGACCAGTGGATTCTTCGCGTCGAGCGCGAATCACTGAACCAGTCTGGCAGCCGTGATCGGCTTGAGGCGGCGCTGCATTTGGCCGGTTATCCGGTGAAACTGGTGGTCGAAGTCGGGCGAGTTGGCGACAGCCCGGCCAAGCGCAATGCACAGGCCTTGGCAGAGAGGCAGCTGGCTGCCGAAAAAATCATTTTTGAAGACCCGTTTGTACAGGACATGATGCGCGACTTTGGGGCGAAAATCGTCCCGGGCAGCATCCAGGCGATTTAATCCGTTTTAGTTTTAAGGAAATCAAATGTTCAACAAGGGCCAACTGGCCGGGCTGATGAAACAGGCCCAGGCAATGCAGGACAACATGAAGAAAGCCCAGGACGAACTGGGCAATATTGAGGTGACGGGGGAGTCCGGCGCTGGCCTGGTCAAGGTCACCATGACCTGCAAGCATGACGTGCGCCGCGTCAGTATCGACCCGAGTCTGCTCGCCGATGACAAAGACATGCTCGAAGACCTGGTTGCTGCGGCATTCAATGCGGCAGTGCGCAAAGCAGAGGACACATCGTCGGAGAAGATGGGCAAGTTGACGGTCGGGATGCCAGGCCTTCCGGGCGGCATGAAATTGCCGTTTTGATGGACCCTGAAATCACGCGTGGCTGACTCCAATTCGCTTGAAACGCTGATCCAGTCACTGCGGCTGCTGCCCGGCGTCGGGGTGAAATCGGCGTCGCGCATGGCCTTCCATTTGTTGCAGCACAACCGTCCCGGCGCCCAGGCTTTGGCAATGGCGTTGAAACGGGCGGTGGACACGGTGCGCCAGTGCACGCTTTGCCACACCTTCACCGAAGGCGAAATCTGCAGGACCTGCGCCGATCCAAAGCGTGATCGCAGTAAATTGTGTGTAGTTGAAACACCTGCCGACCAATCAGCGGTGGAGCGTACGGCGGCCTACCAAGGTTTGTACTTTGTGCTGATGGGCCGCCTGAGCCCGCTCGACGGGATTGGCCCCAACGATATTGGTCTTAAAAAACTTTTTGAACGCGCGTTGGAAGGTGAGGTGCAGGAGGTGATTCTGGCCACCAACTTCACCGCTGAGGGTGAAGCCACCGC
>JANNYX010000573.1:0-10439 GCA_031410295.1 Rhodoferax sp. | reverse complement strand
CCCATTGTTTTCTATATTTTTGTTTTTGTCTGGACCATTTTCGTATTCGTGGATGACACACCGGAGATGCAGCGCTGGCGCCTGCGCCAGGCCAATTTGTTTGGCCCGGCCGGGTTTGTTTCGGCCGACGACGGTGAAGTGATTGAATTCAGCCAGGACAGTTTTACGGCCAACTCCGGAAACGCGCTCAGCACCGTGGTGGAGCTGGGCGGACGCACCGCGGAAAACACCGACCACATGGTGACCGAAGGGCTGATCCGCGGCATGTACGGCTACTGGCGTGAGGTGATGGGATCATGACTGCTGCCTGCCTTGCGGCCGAGGACTACATCAGCCTGCTGCTGTTTTACCAGCGTTACGCCGACACGCTGGACGCCGGCGGCTTCGACGACTGGCCCGATTTTTTCACCGACGAATGCCTGTACCAAGTGCAGCCACGCGAAAATTTCGACAAAAACCTGCCATTGGCAACACTGTCATTTGAGAGCAGGGGCATGCTCAAGGACCGGGTCTACTGCATTCGCGAAACCCTGTATTTCGAGCCGTATTACCAGCGCCACGTGGTCGGCGCACCGGTGGTGACGTCTGTGGATGGCGACCTGGTGCAGGCGCGCGCGAATTACGCGGTGTTCAGAACCAAGCCCGACGAAACCACCCACGTCTACAACGTTGGTCGTTATATTGACGCACTGGTGCGGGCGCCGGAATCTGCTCATGGCTGGTTGCTCAAGAGCCGACGCTGCGTTTTTGACAGCGATTTAATTCTCAACTCTATGATTTACCCCATCTAGCGGTTCGGCTTTGGTCACTAGAATTCAGAATGCGAACGATCTTGCCGCTTGAATCATGCATCAATTTGCATGTTTTTTTGTGTAACCTGGTTAATTCTGCACTATAATTCATGTTATTTCAAAAACGTAAGGATTCATCATGAGCACACGTCGTCTGGTTTTGAGCCGAAGCGCCGCCGTTATTGGCGCCGCATCGACCGGCCTTTTGCTGCCTGAAATCGTTCGCGCCCAAAGCAATAAAGTGCGCGTCGGCTTCATGCTGCCCTACACCGGCACTTTTGCGCAGTTGGGCATCAACATCGAAAACGCCTTCCGCCTTGCCATCGACGAAAAGGGCGGCAAACTGGGTGGGCGCGACATCGAATACTTCAAAGTAGACGACGAGGCCGAGCCCTCCAAGGGCATCGAAAACGCCACCAAAATCATCCAGCGCGACAAGGTGGACGTGGTCATCGGCACCGTTCACAGCGGCGTGCAGATGGGCCTGCACAAAGTCGCGCGCGACACCGGCGTGCTGAACATCAACCCCAATGCCGGTGTGCATGCCGCCACCCGCTCCTTATGCGCGCCCAACGTGTTTCGCACCAGCTTCACAAATTCGCAGCCGACGCGCGCCCTGGGCGCCGCCATGGCTGCCAAGGGCCACAAGAAGGCGGTCTGGATCACCTGGAAATACGCGGCGGGCGACGAGGCGTTTGAAGGCTTCAAGGAAGGCTTCATCGCTTCGGGCGGCACCATCGTCAAGGAATTGGGCCTGCCTTTCCCCAACGTTGAGTTCCAAGCCCTGTTGACAGAAATCGCTTCGCTGAACCCCGATTCGGTGGCCTGCTTCTTTGCCGGCGGCGGCGCAGCCAAGTTCATGCGAGACTACGCGGCGGCTGGGCTCAAAAGCAAAATTCCACTCTACGGTTCAGGGTTCCTGACCGAAGGCGTGTTGGACGCTGCAGGCGCCGCCGCTGAGGGCGTGATGACCACGCTGCATTACAGCGATTCGCTGGATACGCCGAAGAACATCGCGTTTCGCAAAGCCTTTGCCACCACGTACCGGCTGCAACCGGACGTTTACGCGGTGCAGGGTTACGACGCCGGCCAATTGCTGATGCTGGGCGCCAACGCCGTCAAGGGCGACTTCTCCAACAAAAAGGCGCTGTACGCCGCCATGGAAGGCGTAACCATCGACAGCCCGCGCGGCAAATGGAAAATGAGCCCATCACACAACCCGATTCAGGACATTTACCTGCGCCAGGTGGTTGGCAAGGAAAACAAGGTGCTGGGCGTGGCGTCGAAACAGTTGGCAGACTCCGGCGCCGGCTGCAAAATGGCCTGATTGGGTACCGCTATGGCTAAAAAGGGAGGCTGCCGCCCTCCCTTTTTTTCAGGCTGAAATCCCCCGCACACCATGGACTTCCCAACTTTCCTGATCCAGTTGCTCAACAGCGTGCAGTACGGCCTGCTCTTGTTCATGCTGGCGGCGGGGTTGACGCTGATTTTCGGCATCATGGGCGTGGTGAATCTGGCGCATGGAAGTTTCTACATGCTGGGCGCCTACCTGGCATGGTCGATTGGCGCGGCCACCGGCAGTTTGACGATGGCGATTGTTCTGGGTGTGGCGCTGGCGGTGCTGTTTGGCCTGGCGCTGGAATGGTTGTTGTTCCGCCACTTCTACCACCGCGATCACCTCGACCAGGTGCTGCTGACCTTTGGCCTGATCTACATCTTTGAGGAAATGCGCTCCATCCTCTGGGGCGACGACGTGCATGGCGTGCCTGTGCCCGAACTTTTAGGCGCATCGATCCAACTGACCCACAACCTCTCGTATCCGGTCTACCGCCTCTTCATGTCGGGTGTCTGCATCGTGCTGGCACTGGGCCTGTACCTGCTGATTTCCAAAACCCGCTTGGGCATGAAGATCCGCGCGGGCGCTTTCAACCGCGACATGACCGAAGCGCTGGGCATCAACATCAAACTCATCCACGCCATCGTGTTCGCGCTGGGCGTCGCGCTGGCTGCGGTGGCAGGCATGATCGCCGCGCCGGTCTCCAGCGTCTACCCGAACATGGGCTCGCAGGTGCTCATCATGTGTTTTGTAGTGGTCGTGATTGGCGGCATCGGCTCGGTGCGCGGCGCGCTGATTGCGGCCTTGCTGGTCGGCCTGGTGGACACTTTTGGAAAAGTCCTGCTGCCGTCAGCGTCGGGCATGCTGGTTTACATTTTGATGGCCGCCGTTTTGCTTTGGAAACCCGAGGGATTGTTCAAGCAATGACGAATGCGGCCTCCACGCTCCACCGCTACGCGGGTCGCTGCCCCCTGGCGGGGCTAATTTTGCTTCGCCGCCCTGCGGGAGCCTCTGGGCGGTCCGTCGGAAAATTGCAATAGGGTCGTTACCTTGAGTACAGCAAAAGCCAACCTTGAAATATTGCCGCGCAGTGTGCAAGTGGCGTTGGGCTTGTGTCTGGCAGCCCTCCTGGTATTTCCGTTTGTCGGCACAGAGTTCTACACGCAAATGGTCACACGCATGATGATCCTGGCCATTTTTGCCATGAGCCTGGATTTGCTGCAAGGCGTGACGGGTCTGGTCTCGCTGGGCCACGCGGCCTATTTCGGCCTGGCCGGTTACGCACTGGCTTTCCTCACGCCCCAAGACGCTGCTGTCAGCCTGTGGTGGACCTTGCCGCTGGCCGTGCTGGCGTCGGCGCTGGCAGCGCTCGTCATCGGTTTCTTCGTGGTGCGCACGCACGGCATTTACTTCATCATGGTCACTATGGCCTTTGCGCAGATGGTGTTTTACCTTTTCTTTGACAACAAGGTGCTGGGCGGCTCGGACGGGCTGTACATCAACTTCAAACCCAACGCGGGCCTCTTTGACCTGGACAACAAGCAAGTGTTTTACTTCTTCACACTGGCTTGCCTGGTGGCCGTCTACGCCTTTTTGCGCAAACTGTTGTGGAGCCCATTTGGCCGCGCCCTCTCAGGCATCCGCATAAACGAGCACCGCATGCGTGCCATGGGTTTTGGCGTCTTCAACTACAAACTGGCGGCCTTCACGCTGGCGGGCGCGCTGGCGGGGCTGGCCGGTTATCTGTGGGGCGCCATTGGCGGTTTTGTGAATCCCGAACTGATGGGTTTTCACATGAGCGCGCACGCCATCATGATGGTGATTCTGGGCGGCATGGGCAATTTCGCCGGTGCCATCGTCGGCGCGTTCGCTTTTGAATATTTGCTGCACCTGTTCAAAGATTTGCCCAAAATCGGCGCTTACGACATCGGCAAACACTGGCAATTGACGATGGGCACGTTCATCGTGCTGGTCGTCGTTTTTGCGCCGCGCGGTTTGCTCGGACTTGCCGAAAAACTTTTCGCCAAGAAGGAGAAGAACAGTGAGTGACACGGCCAGTCAAACGCTGCTTTCGGCAAAAAACATCACCAAACGCTTTGGCGGGCTGGCGGCTGTGAATGACGTGTCGGTCGATCTGTGGCGCGGCAAAATCCACGCTGTGATCGGCACCAACGGCGCCGGCAAATCGACGCTGACCAACCTGCTCAGTGGCGACTTGCAGCCCACGTCTGGCAGCGTCACGATGGGTGGCAAAGACGTCACCGGCTGGAAACCCGAGAATATTTCCAGAACCGGCCTTGGCCGCAGTTACCAAAAGACCAACATCTTTTTGCCGCTGACCGTCAGAGAGAACGTGCGCCTGGCCGCGCAGTCGCGCACGCCCAACGCGCACCGCTGGCTCAAACTTGCCGCGTCCGTCGCCGAAGTGAACGAGCGCGCCAACCGCGCCCTTGAACAAAGCGGACTGCAGGATCGCCAGCATGTCGTCGCCGGGGCCACCAGCCATGGCGAGCAGCGCCAGCTTGAAATCGCCATGGCCCTGGCCACAGACCCGCAGGTACTGCTGCTCGACGAACCGCTGGCCGGCATGGGCGTGGCCGAAGCTGAACGGATGATTCAACTCTTGTTGGCGCTTAAAAAGGACCACGCCATGATGCTGGTGGAACACGACATGGACGCCGTGTTCACCCTGGCCGACCATTTAACGGTGATGGTCAACGGCCAGACCATTGCCAGTGGCTTGCCTGCAGACGTTCGCGCCGATCCGCAAGTGCAGCTCGCCTATTTGGGCGAAGACCATTGACCATGACCGATTTGCTCATCGAAGCCAAAGGCCTCAACACCTACTACGGTTCGAGCCACATCCTGCGCGGCATTGACTTCACGGTGGGCAAAGGCGAAACCATCGGCCTGATGGGCCGCAACGGCATGGGCAAAAGCACGCTGCTCAAAACCCTGATGGGGCTGGTTAAACCAAGGGGCGGCAGCGTCCACGTTTTGGGCAAGGACATGACAGGCCGTGCCCCCTATGAAGTGGCCAAACTCGGCATCGCCTACGTGCCCGAAGGGCGGGGCATCTTCGCAAATTTGAGTGTTGTCGAGAATCTGAAAATGGCCGCCCGCGCAGGCTCGCGTGGACAGCGCGACTGGACGTACGAGCGGGTTCTGGAAACCTTCCCCCGGCTCAAAGAACGCTTGAACCACGGCGGGCAACAACTGAGTGGCGGCGAGCAGCAAATGCTGACCATTGGCCGGGCGCTGATGACCAACCCCGACGTGCTGATCCTGGACGAAGCCACCGAAGGCCTGGCGCCATTGATTGCCCGCGAAATTTGGCGCATTTGCGGCGTGATCCGCGAATCCGGCATCAGTAGCGTAATTGTCGACAAGAACTGGAAACATGTGACGCGGGTGACCGACCGCAATGTGATCCTGGTCAAGGGCGAAGTGGTGTTCGCGGGAAGCTCGCCCGAATTGCTGGCCAAGCCCGAGCTGATGGAGAAGTACCTCGGCGTCTGATTCCGGCAGAGCCGGGCCAACAACAGGAGATTTCGATTATGCGAACCCAGGTCGCCATCATCGGAGCGGGCCCCTCCGGCCTGTTGCTCGGCGCTTTGCTGCACAAGGCTGGAATCGACAACATCATCGTTGAACGGCAGAGTGGTGGCTACGTGTTGGGCCGCATCCGCGCCGGCATCCTGGAGCAGACCACGGTGGACATGTTGCACGAAGCCGGTGTGGGCAGCGGCGTGCAAAAGGAAGGTGTGGTGCACCACAGCATCGAACTGGTGTTTGCTGCAAAGCGCCATCCGATTGACGTGGCGGGCCTGACCGGTGGCAAGGTCGTCACCGCCTACGGTCAGACCGAAGTCACCCGCGACCTGATGAACGCACGCGCTGCGGCTGGTCTCAAAACGATTTATAAAGCGAATGACGTTGCTGTGCACGACTTCAACGGCAAGGCGCCCCGCGTCAGCTGGAAAAAAGACGGTCAGACGCACGAACTTCAACCCGACTTCATCGCCGGTTGTGATGGTTTTCACGGCGTCTGCCGCGCCAGTGTGCCAACGGGCGCCATCACTGAATTTGAGCGCACCTACCCGTTTGGCTGGCTCGGCGTGCTGGCCGACGTGCCACCGGTCTCGCCGCACGCCATCGTTTATGGCAACAGCCCGCTGGGCTTCTCGTTGTGCTCGATGCGCAGCATGGTCAGGAGCCGTTATTACGTGCAGTGCCCGATTGACGACAAGGTCAAGGCCTGGAGCGACCAGCGTTTCTGGGACGAATTGCGCCGACGCATCGACCCGGAACTGGCCGCCAAAATCGTCACCGGCCCGAGCATTGAAAAAAGCATTGCGCCCCTGCGCAGTTTTGTCGCCGAACCGATGCGTTTTGGCAGCCTGTTTCTGGCGGGCGACGCCTCTCACATCGTGCCACCCACCGGCGCCAAAGGCCTGAACCTGGCTGCCAGCGACGTGAAAATGCTCTCTGCCGGACTGATTCAGCATTATCAAAACAAGGATGCCAACGGGCTCGACACCTATTCCCGGCGCGCCCTCAAACGCATCTGGAAGGCCGAGCGTTTCAGCTGGTGGCTCACATCCTTGATGCACCGCTTCCCGGATTCGGAAGGTTTTGGCCAGAAGATGCAAGAGGCTGAACTCGATTACCTGGTCCATTCCCGGGCGGCGTCTACAGCACTGGCAGAAAACTACGTCGGTTTGCCGCTCGAACTGGCCTGACCCACAGCTGCTCGGAATCCGCCGCGCTGAGCGATCGCCAACGCCTTTCAGAATTTGCGCGAGCCGGTGCGTCGGTGCGTGCCTGTTGCCGGTGATCTGGTAACGTTCGCAAAGCCAAATTTTCCTGCCCTTGAACTGAATAATCATCCAATGACTGCTTCTAAAACTACCGCATCTGCAAAAATCCAGCCGCTCAAGGGCGTACGCATCTTGAGCCTGGCGCTCAATCTGCCAGGCCCTGCCGCTTTTTGGCGGGCCCGCCAAATGGGCGCCACCTGCGTCAAACTGGAGCCGCCGGCCCCAGCCGGTTTGCCCAGAGGAACACCCGGCGACCCGATGGGCATGAGCAGCCGCGCCACCTACGACCTGATGCACCACGGCATGCGCGTTGTCAGCGCCGACCTGAAAACCGACGCCGGCCAAAAAACCATTCACCGCGAACTCGCCAAAGCCGACGTATTGCTCACCTCGTTTCGTCCGTCGGCTCTGGTCAAACTCAAACTGGAATGGAAAGACCTGCGCAAGCAGTACCCCGGGCTGAGTCAAGTCGCCATCGTCGGCGCTGCCGGTACGCGCGCGGAAGAACCCGGGCACGACCTCACCTACATGGCCGACAACGGCTTGGTCAAGGGGCTCGATTTGCCGCCTACGCTTTACGCCGACATGGGCGGCTCGTTGATGGCCAGCGAAGCGATTTTGCAGGCCATCCTGATGCAAAAACAAAAAGGCAAAGGTGTGTTCATCGAGGTCGCGCTGGCGGATGCGTCGGCCTACCTTGGGCTGCCACTCAGTTGGGGCCTGACGCGATCACCCGGCGCCCGCGGCAAGGACGACCCGGGCGGTTCCGTCGGCGGCGCCCACGCCGGCTACCGTGTCTTCGCCTGCAAGGATGGGCGCTTGGCCGTGGCCGCGCTGGAACCGCATTTCGCCCGCACTTTGTGCCAGCAGGTTGGCGTGGAATTCCAAGGCACGGCGACAATGTTTTTAGCCGCCACGCACCGGGCCGTCGAGATTTTTTTCAAATCGCAAACCCGAAAACAGCTTGACAAACTGGCGGTCGAAAAAGACTTGCCGATGCATACGCTATTATTTTAATAGCACATAATTCAATAAATACGTCGGCCTAGTCGCCAAATTTCTTAAACTTTGTGGAAACACTGCTCCAGGCGCACCCCTGGGGTGTGCACGCCGTGGTGTTGATGGCAACAGCTTTGCAGACCGCTTCGAGCATTGGCTTGTGCATGGTGGCGGTGGCGGTGCCCGTGTTGCTGATCGCGACGAATGACGCCGCCGCGCCGCAAACTACCGTGGTGCCCAAAACCAAGACAACTTTCCCGGTCGAGGACCGCATTGACCCGGAGGTGTGGGAACGGCTCAAACGGCAGCTTTAACACCTGAATATGTATTACACATAATTGTGTGTAAAATTGACCTAAACAAGCTAGGAACACAACATGTCCGCCACCGCCACAACCGCTTCTCTACCCGTTTCAGCCACCGTCAACTTCACAGGTGCAGTGGATCGCGACTTGCTCAAACGCGCCAAAATCGTCGCGGCCAAGAACGACACCTCCATCAACGCCCTGTTCAACGCCGAGCTTCGCTACTTGGTTGAAACCTTTGACGGCGCTGAAAATTCGGGCAACCAGAACTTCAAAAACCTGATCGCGTTTTCATTGGGCCAAGCCACTGCTGCACAGACTTTGGAGCGGCTGGGCACAGACAGCGCCGAAGACTTGTTCCTGCTGATGGCACAAGCCCGCTTGCCCATGCCGCGCCTGCCCGAGGCGGCAACCCAAGCCATGGCGCAAAGCCTGCACCAATTGCCGACCAGCAAAGCCTGATGCCCCAGGCATCAGACATTGCCCTGCTGCCCGACGCAGGGCCGCTGATCACGCTCGCCTACGCCGACGCGCTGGACGCGCTGCTGCTGCCAGGCTGGCAGGTGCGCGTGGTCGACATGGTGCAGCACGAGGTCACGCGCAACCAGACGCCGACCAGCAAAAAGCTGGCCAAGTGGTTGAACCGCAAGTCGGTTCAGATCGTATCCACGCTGACTTTTGGGTTGCATGCGCAGACGGCTAGCGAGTCTGCCCGCAAAGCCAACCTGGGCGAACTAGCCATTCAGGAAGCCATCAACCAGATGGCGCTGGCCCGACCGCCGCAACGCGCTGTGCTGCTGTTTGAAGACCACCGTATCGCCAGCGCCAATTTCTATGTGCCCGACGATTGCCTGAAGGTCAGCACGCGCGCGTTTCTGGCGTTTTTGCAGGACAAAGGCTGGATTGACAGTGCCAGTGATATTGAACGCCGGGCCGTTCTGGCGGGGCGGCAGTTTTCGCAGTTGCGGTTTCCGCCAGAAGTCGAACACAGCCCAGTCCTTGATCCAATCAATGCGATGCGCGGCAGCGGCGCTGGTGGTGGTTCAAAACGCTTGATCGCAGAGCGAAAAGCGGAGGCCAAGCGAGGGAAATAGAAGCCAAAGCAGCTGTCAAACTCACCCAGCCCGCACCTCGCTCATCAAGTCCGGGTGCCGGTCCAGCACTTTGAGCAACTTCACCACGGCCAACGGTAGCCGAGTTTTGCCATTCTCGTAGCGCGAAAAGGCGTTGACGCCACCACCAAAAATCTCAGCCGCCTCACGCTGGTCCAACGGCAGTTTCTTGCGCATACTGGCGATAAGGCTTCGGGCCAAAGTACTATGGGGTTTACTTCATTCATTGCGGGTACATTCGCGACGGTCAGTAATTCTGGTGAATGCACCTTTTGTTCAAATCAAATTCCACAAATATGGCGACACCATTTCAATCTACCGTACAAACTCAGAATGGTTCGGAATCACTGCAGATTGATCACAACTGTCCCACTTTTGTCCTTGGTGCAAATGGGAGTGGAAAATCGAGTTTGCTTCAGTTTTTAGCCACTCAGAATTCGGGGCGGTATCGACGTATTTCCGCCCATCGGCAAACTTGGATGCATTCAGGCGCGACATCGATTTCTGCCCAGCAGCTACTGTCCAGTCAAAGCAACATTAGTAGCATGGACTCTCGCCAGGATTCGCGGTGGATGGATCACTATGCGGACGTTCGCCCTAATTTGGCGCTATTCAATCTGATCGATTCGGAAAATGTCCGAGCAAGGGAAATCGCCAACCTTTTAGACATCGAAAATGTTGACGGCGCAATGACCCGTTCAAACGATAAATCACCGTTGCGAAAGATCAATAGTCTTCTTCGCGGCGCGAATTTTTCAGTCCAACTTTCGATTAAACCGGGAGGCAATGTTGAAGCAATCAACACCACTGGTTCATCATATAGCGTTGCTGAACTCTCGGATGGAGAACGCAATGCCATGTTGTTGGCCATTGAAGTGCTGACGGCGCCAACTGACACCCTGCTTCTTGTCGATGAGCCTGAAAGGCATCTACACCGATCTATCATTTCGCCATTGTTGAATTCCCTTTTCGATTTGCGCCCGGATTGTGCGTTCGTGGTGTCAACGCATGACATCGACTTGTGTCAAGACAACGCTAGCAAGAGAGTTGTCCTTTTGAGAGGATGCCAATACCAA
>JANNYX010000572.1:0-3333 GCA_031410295.1 Rhodoferax sp. | reverse complement strand
CATGGGCATGAACCCGCCGTACTGCCAGCGCCTAAGGTTCTTAGTTTGGCCGGTACTCGGCCCTGCGCAAATGAGGAGTCAGCAAAAAGGCCTGCATCTTGCGGGCCTTTTTATTGTGGAATTGTGACCATATTGTGACCATATCATTGTTTATTCGTCACGGTGAGGCTAAAATACATGGATGTTCAATCGCCTTGCTTCCGCCAAAATCAGCGAACACCTGCAATGGACCCCGGCTGTTGGCATCTTGGGGCCTCGCCAGGTGGGCAAAACCACGCTGGCCAAGACATTTGCGGGCGACGCGCAAGACCCTGCCAGCGCTGTCTACCTCGACCTGGACTCAAGCCAGGCACTGGCGAAGCTACAGAACGCGCCGGCGTTTTTAGGCGCTAACCGGCATCGCCTGGTCATTTTGGATGAAATCCAGAACCAGCCCCAAATACTGAGCGAACTGCGCGGCGAGATTGACGCTGATCGACGCCCCGGGCGCTTCCTGCTGCTGGGCTCGGCATCTTTCAAACTGCTCAAACAGTCGCAGTCGCTGGCAGGGCGCTTGTCTTTGGTGGACATGTCGCCGTTGCTGGTGAGTGAGGCAACGCGCAGCTTTGCCGACATCCAGACCTTGTGGCTGCGGGGTGGTTTTCCCAACAGCTATCTTGCCAAATCCAGCAGTGCCTCCTGGGACTGGCGCGAGGCGCTGATCCGGCATTTTTTGAACACGGATTTGCCCGCCTTGGGCATCAATGTTGAACCTCAGTTGATGCAGCGGTATTGGCGCATGGTGGCGCATCTTCATGGCCAATTGTTCAATGCCTCGGCGATTGCGGGTTCACTGGGGATTTCGGCTTCAAGCGCCGGGCGGTATCTGGACCATTTGTGCGACACCTTGATGGTTCGCCGCCTGGAACCGTATTTCATCAACTTGGGCAAGCGGCTCGTGAAGTCACCCAAGGTCTATGTGCGCGACAGCGGGTTGCTGCACAGCCTGCTTGGCATCCGTGAGGTGAACGACCTGCTTGGCCACCCCAGCACCGGGGCTTCGTGGGAAGGCTTTGTGGTCGAGCAAATTGCCAACCACTTGCCGCCAGGCGCCACCCTTTCGTTTTACCGCACGATTGCGGGCGCCGAGATGGATGTGGTGGTCGAGCTTGGGCAGAAAAGAATCGGCTTTGAAGTCAAATTTTCCGGCGCGCCCGCAGTCACCAAGGGGTTTTGGCAGGCCAAGCAAGACTTGGCATTGGTCGCAGCTTACGTGGTTGCCCCCGTGCAAGAGGGGTGGCCGATGCAGGGCGGCGCTTCGGTAATTTCCGTCACTGATATTCCCGAGCGATTGGCGCGCTTGGGCTGACGCCTCGCTGCCTTGCCGGACGAATGTCGGTGTGACCCGAACACCGCCGCGCAGCCGTGAATTAGTTCCGCCAATCACCCCGTGCCTCATCCAAATTGAGGACGAATTGCGCCGCTTGATGATGCAATTTCCCGCCTTAATGCCTAGTATCAAGTCAGCGGCAAACCATTCGCCGCAAGGGAGAACATCATGACACCTGAGATTGATATCAAGACGCTGATGGAGCTGACCAATGCCGGCCTCATGTTTGGCCCGTTTTTCTTCGCCGTGTTTTTTATGCTGGTGATCACCGGCAGCGCGCATTTTTGGTATTCGAAAGTTGTACAGCGCACTGCGCCGCCGGCCTCGGACGCCGAGAAAACGATTTACCGGAACTACTTCTGGCTGTCATTCAGCTGCGGCATCCTGCTGGTCTTCGTCTCCGTGGGCTGGTGGCTGTACACCAACTGGAAGGAGCATTCTTTTCAGGGCGTGGTGATTGGCCTGGAGATGAGCCAGAACCTGGTGGCCGGCGAAGAGGACTACTACACGCGGGAAGTCAACCGCCATCTGGGCGCCGGGGGCGAGGTCAAGGACTACCACTTCGCCATCGTGCGGCCCAAACCGTTCACGGCCGGCCAGACTTTCACATTGAAGTTTTACCCTGAAATTGGCGGGCTCGGCGACCATCCAACACAAGCCATTGAGTTTGCTGTGCCCTACGCCGGTTTGTCCAACGCGCGCTTCAAGATCAGACGCGACAGCGCCAACAATTTCGAGCTGGTTTCGATCGGTGGCAGTGCCAAAGGAGGATAAAGCCATGAACTCACTCGCTTATTCCCACCCGCGCAAAGCGGCCAAACTGGCCAAACTGACCTTGGCGCGCGGCCCGCATCACGCCTGGCTGGTCGCCATCGTGGCCTTGCTGGCACTGGAGGGCACTGGAACCCGCGCGGCTTGCTCGGCGCGGGACGTAGACAACATGCGCCGCTCTGGAATGAGCAGCGCAATGGTCCATCAACTGTGCGATGTGGACCGATCCAGGCCTGTGCCGGCGCGCGGCGCCGTGCCAGCACCGGTTGTGACGGCACGAGCCGCGGAACAAACCAACATCTGCCAGGCCGGTCAACAGCTGTGTTCACTGCAGCAGCAAGGCACGCCCGGGCAGACTTGCTGGTGTAACACCAAATCTGGCCCAATTCGAGGATCTTTGGTGAGAGGATGATAAGTTTTTATACGAATTTATATCGAATAATATAGCAAACAATATATATTATTCGACGACCTTATCGTTATTATTTTCTTGACGTTTATACCGAAGAGAAAACTGCCTTGGTCTCCAGGAATTCCTCAAACCCCAAGGCGCCCCATTCGCGGCCATTGCCGGATTGTTTGTAGCCGCCAAAGGGCGCGGCGTTGTCGCCCCCAGCACCGTTCAGATGGACGTTGCCGGTGCGCAGCCGGGCGGCGATGACGCCTGCTGCGGAAGGGGTCGCAGCAAAGACGTAACCCGAGAGGCCAAACGGCGTGTCATTGGCGATGGCCACCGCTTCATCAACGCCGCCGCTGTAGGGAATCATGCACAACACCGGGCCAAAAATCTCCTGCCGCGCGATGTCCATCTGGTTGTTGACGTTGCTGAAAATCGTTGGCCGGGCGTAGTAACCGGCGCTGATGCCTTCGGGCCGGCCGACACCGCCCGCCACCACCTTGGCGCCTTCCTGCACGCCGCGCTCGATCATCTTTTGCACCCGGCCATATTGCGCGCCGTTGGCCAGCGGGCCCATGCTGGTCTCGGCATTGGCCGGGTCGCCGACTTTGACTTTTTCAAGCGTGGCGGCGGCAATGGCTTCGGCTTCGGCCAGTTTTCCTGCGGGCACCAGCATGCGGCTGGGCGCGTTGCAGCTTTGGCCGGAGTTGCTCATCATGCTCATCACACCGTGTTTCACGGCGGCAGCGAGGTCAGCGTCGTCGGTGATGATGTTGGCGGATTTGCCGCCGAGTTC
>JANNYX010000571.1:0-4299 GCA_031410295.1 Rhodoferax sp. | reverse complement strand
GGATGACCTCCATGACCGACATCACGGAGCCCAACCGGATTCGTGAACAGCTGTCAGCCTCGTACGAGCGTTTCACCACGGTGCTCGAAGCCCTCGACGCGTCGATCTCCGTGGGCCCGCTGGGCAGCGACGAGCTGCTGTTTGCCAACAAGTTATACCGCCTCTGGTTTGGTGCGCAGGCCGGTGGTCATCTGACGCTGGTGGCGCAGGCCGGCGTGCCGCCCAACGCCCCAAGCGATGAATCGCTGGACACGGTGGACTCGTTTGCCGGCCTGCCCACCAATGCACTGGCCGATACGGAAACAGAAAGCGCCGAGGTCTATCTGGCCGAGCTCGGGAAATGGCTGGAGGTCCGCACCCGTTATCTGAGCTGGGTGGATGGCCGGCTGGCCCAGATGGTGATTGCAACGGACATCACGGCACGGCGATTGGCCGAGGAGCAGTCGGCCGCGCAGGCCGAGCGCTCACAGAATGCCAGCCGCCTGATCACCATGGGCGAAATGGCGTCCAGCGTGGCGCACGAACTCAACCAGCCGCTCACCGCCATCAACAACTACTGCAACGGCATGGTGTCACGCATCAAGGCGCAGCAAATTTCTGAGGCAGACTTGCTCGGCGCCCTGGAGAAAACTGCGAAACAGGCGCAAAGAGCCGGACAGATCATCCAGCGCATCCGCTCCTTCGTGAAACGCAGCGAGCCCAACCGCGCCTTGTCGGAAGTTGCCGAAATGGTTGGCGAGGCAGTCGAGCTGGCAGACATCGAGGTACGCCGGCGCAACGTGCGCCTGACACATTACGTCGGCGCCCGGTTGCCAAAACTGATGGTGGATCCAATCCTGATCGAACAGGTCCTGGTCAACCTGCTGAAGAACGGCGCCGAATCCGTAGACGCGGCAGAGCGCCCGGCGTCACGGCGCAGCGTGGTGCTGCGCGTGGTGCCAAAACGGGTTGAGGACAAACCGGTGATCGAATTCACCGTGCAGGATTCTGGCAAGGGCCTGCCGCCCGAGGTCATCGCGCGTTTGTACGAGGCGTTTTTCTCGACCAAGGCTGACGGCATGGGCATCGGTCTGTCCTTGTGCCGCTCGATTGTCGAGTCCCACCAGGGCCGGATGAAAGCCGAGAACCTCTACAATGGCAGCGAGATTACAGGCTGCTGTTTTTCATTCTGGCTGCCGGTGGACGAAGTCGCGCCAACTGTGGCAGCGCAGCCCGGCAAAACCCTCCGGATCCCTGGTTAACCATTTAAGGTAGGCGCATGAGCTTGATTCCAAAAAAAGGCACGGTGTACGTCGTTGATGACGACGAAGCCGTGCGCGACTCGCTGCAGTGGCTGCTTGAAGGCAAAGACTACCGTGTGCGCTGTTTTGACTCGGCCGAATCCTTCCTGGGCCGTTATGACCCGCGTGAAGTGGCTTGCCTGATCGTGGACATCCGCATGGGCGGCATGACCGGGCTCGAGTTGCAAAGCCGCCTGATCGAAAGCAAATCTCCCTTGCCCATTGTCTTCATCACCGGCCATGGCGACGTGCCGATGGCGGTAGACACCATGAAAAAGGGCGCGATGGACTTCATCCAGAAGCCCTTCAAGGAAGACCAGCTCGTGAGCCTCGTGGAGCGCATGCTCGAACAGGCCAAGAACAGCTTCACCGAACACCAGCAGTCGGCCAGCCGTGACGCCCTGCTCTCCAAACTGACCTTGCGCGAGTCGCAGGTGCTTGAGCGCATCGTCGCCGGACGCTTGAACAAACAGATCGCCGACGACCTGGGCATCAGTATCAAAACGGTCGAGGCGCACCGCGCCAACATCATGGAAAAACTCAATGCCAACACCGTGGCGGATTTGCTCAAGATCGCGCTGGGCCAAAGCGGCGTGAAAGCTTGAGGCGTTCACCCCTGCCCTCAGCCACCCCTCGATTGCTATATAATATATAGCACACAAAGCCCGTTCTATGTCGGCCTAACGGGCGTTTTTATTTAGACTTCAAGAATGACTGCCCAACTGATCGATGGCAAGGCGATTGCTGCAGGATTGCGCGCTGACGTAGCCGAACGTGTCAAGCGCCTTGCGCAGCGCGGTGTCAAACCTGGCCTGGCGGTCGTGCTGGTCGGTGAGGATCCGGCGAGCGGGGTGTATGTGCGCAACAAGGTACAAGCCTGCCAGGACACGGGCGTGTTCTCTGTGCTCGAAAAATACCCAGCCTCCATGACCGAGGACGAGCTGCTGGCCCGAGTGGCAGCGCTCAACGCAAACCCTGCCATCCACGGCATCCTGGTGCAGATGCCCTTGCCAAAACACATTGACGCCCACAAGGTGATCGAGGCCATTGCACCCGCCAAGGACGTTGATGGTTTTCACGTCGCCAGCGCGGGTGCCCTGATGACTGGATTGAGCGGCTTCTGGTCGTGCACGCCATTCGGCTGTATGAAATTGCTGGAAAGCACCGGCATTGAGCTGCGCGGAAAACATGCAGTGGTGATCGGCCGCAGCAACACCGTCGGCAAACCGATGGCCCTGATGCTGTTGCAGAAAAATGCCACCGTGACGATTTGTCACAGCGCCACTGAAAACCTCAAGGGCCACACCCTTCAAGCCGACGTCATCGTCGCTGCCGTGGGCAAACGCAACACCGTCACCGCCGATATGGTCAAGCCTGGCGCAGTCGTGATTGACGTCGGCATGAACCGCGTCCCCGAAGGTGAACCCGGCGCCGGCCGACTTTGCGGTGACGTCGATTTTTCCGCGGTGAAGGAGGTTGCGGGCTGGATCACCCCAGTGCCCGGCGGGGTCGGGCCAATGACCATCACCATGCTGTTGGTCAATACCTTGCAATCCGCCGAATCCACCGCAAATTCATCACCATGACAGCCACGATTCCTATGCTACCCACGCTACCTTCGTCACCTACGGCATCTATTGCCAATCCGCTGCTTGATTTCACCGATCTGCCGCTGTTTGACCAAATCACGCCGGCCCACGTGGCACCCGCTGTCGGCGAATTGCTGGCCGCGGCAGAATTCGCCCTGGAAACCGCCACTGCAACCCAGTTTCCGGCGCAGTGGACCAGTATTGCCAAAGTGCTGGATGTTGCCACCGAGCGCCTGGGCCGGGCCTGGGGTGTGGTAAGCCACCTCAACAGCGTTGCAGACACGCCCGAATTGCGCGCTGCCTTCAACGAGTCGTTGCCGAAGATCACCGAGTTTTTCACCCGCGTGGGCGCAGATGAGCGTCTGTATGAAAAATACCAGGCGATCGATGCCGCCAGCTTGAACGCCGAGCAAAAACAGGCGCACAAGAATGCCATCCGCAACTTCGTTTTGGGCGGCGCGCAATTGCAGGGTGCGAAGCGGGAGCGTTTCGCGGCAATCCAGGAGCGGCAAGCCGAGTTGAGTCAGAAATTCAGCGAAAACGCTCTCGATGCCACCGAAGCCTTCACCTATTTCGCCACTGAAGAAGAACTTGACGGCGTGCCGGCAGACGTCGTCCAGACGGCGCGCGTTGCTGCACAGGCTGAAAACAAGGCCGGCTGCAAATTGACCTTGAAAATGCCCTGCTACTTGCCGGTGATGCAGTTTGCCAAGAGCAGCAGTTTGCGCGAAACGCTGTACCGCGCCTACGTCACCCGTGCTTCGGATCAAGCGCCAGCGGATTCCCTGAAATTCGACAACACCGCCTTGATTGCGGAGATTCTGGCGTTGCGCCAGGAAGAGGCAGAGCTGCTGGGCTACGCGAATTTTGGCGAGTTGTCGCTGGTTCCGAAAATGGCGGATTCGCCGTCACAAGTGATCACCTTCCTGCGTGACCTGGCGGTCAAAGCGCGACCTTATGCGCAAAAAGATGTCGCTGACCTGCGCGAATTTGCCGCCAGCCAACTAGAGCTTTTCAGACCTATGGCTGCACGCGACACCCTGGATTTAAACGCCTGGGACCTGCCCTACATTGGCGAAAAACTCAAGGAAGCGCGCTACAGTTTCAGCGAGCAGGAGGTCAAGCAATATTTTCCCTTGCCCAAAGTGTTGGCGGGCTTGTTCAAAATCGCCGAGACACTGTTTGATATTTCGATATCCCAGGGCAGCGCGCCAGTGTGGCACCGCAATGTTGTTTTTTACCGCATAGAGCGCACCGAACGCCTGGCCGATGGAGCGTCCAGCACCCGCCAGATTGGCCAGTTCTACCTTGACCCAACCGCACGCAGCGGCAAACGTGGTGGCGCCTGGATGGACGACGTGCGCGCCCGTTGGTTGCGCCCGGACACTGGCGCATTGCAGACGCCGGTGGCGCATTTGGTCTGCAATTTT
>JANNYX010000570.1:0-3496 GCA_031410295.1 Rhodoferax sp. | reverse complement strand
GCGCGCCAGGTAGAACCAGGCCGATTGCGAAAAACCGTAGACCAGAAACACGTTGAAGAGGATGGAAAACCAGTTGGCTGGCGACGGCGTTTTCCAGTCAGCGCGGTCAAACAGCAGTGACAGCAGCACCATCGAAGCGGTGGTCAGGGCCGTCATCCAGAACGAGATGGCGAGTGTCGGCACGGTCATCGTGGTGCGCCGCAATTGGTGGGTGCCGAGCGCCCAGAACGCCGCCGCCGTGAGCGCCAGCGCCACGCCCAGCGGCTTGCCCGAGAGCGCGGTGATTTCATGCCACAACAACAACAGCACACCGAGGGCCGCCGCCGCGACGCCGCCCCAGGCGCGCCGCGAGAGCCGATTGTCATACACCCAGGCGCCCAACATCGCCGAAAAAATCGGCATGGTGTAACCCAGAATCGCTGCGCGCCCGCTGGACAGCGACGCCACCGCCAGGATGATCAGGCCATGCCACAAAATCATGTTGAAAAGCGCCAGCCGGGCCAACTCGCGCCACTGCCTGCGCGGGATGGCAAACGGCACCTTCAGCAGCCACAACACCAAACCCAGCACTGGCAGCCCGAGGCAGGCGCTGATGGCGCGAAAGGTCAGGGGCGGAAAATCCTGCACGCCGACTTTCATCACCGGCCAGTTCAGGCCCCAGACCAGGGTCAACAGAATCAGAATCACCCATTGCCGCCGCGAGAGTTTGTGCATGGCGGCATTGTCGCCAAACCAAGGCGCCGATCGCCCGAGCGCTCTTTACAATCTGCGCATGACTTTCCTTGAAATACTGGGCGCGGCAGAACAGCAAAACAATTCCATGCTGTGTGTCGGGCTGGACCCGGAGCCGAACAAATTCCCCGGAAAACTCAAAGGCGACGCCAACAAGATCTACGATTTTTGCGCCGCGATTGTCGACGCCACGGCAGACCTGGTGATCGCCTACAAACCGCAGATCGCTTACTTTGCCGCGCGTCGCGCCGAGGCCCAGCTGGAGCGCCTGATCGAACACATCCGGCGCGTCGCGCCGCAGGTGCCGGTGATTCTGGACGCCAAACGCGGCGACATGGGCAGCACCGCCGAACAATATGCGATTGAAGCGTTTGAGCGTTACGCGGCGGACGCCGTGACACTGTCGCCGTTTCAAGGGCTCGATGCGATGGCGCCGTTTTTGAAATACGCAGGCAAAGGCGCGTTTGTGTTGTGCCGCACCTCCAACCCCGGGGGCGACGAGCTGCAAAACCAGCGCCTGGCCGATGTGCCAGGGCAGCCCAGACTGTTTGAACACGTGGCGCAAATGGCGCAAGGCCGCTGGAACCTCAACGGCCAGCTGGGCCTGGTGGTGGGCGCCACTTACCCGGCTGAGATTGAACGCGTGCGCAGCCTGGCGCCGACGTTGCCGCTGCTGATCCCCGGCATTGGCGCGCAAGGCGGCGATGCGGCGGCCTCGGTCAAAGCCGGCTGGCGCGGCACGGCCGGCAACACCACCGGGCACATTGTGGTCAGCTCTTCGCGCGCAGTGTTGTACGCGTCGTCAAGCGACGATTTCGCCCAGGCCGCGCGGCGCGAGGCGATGAAGACGCGCGATGTCTTGCAGGCGGCGCGGGCAGACTCAGTTGTATCAGCATCAGCATCGGCATCGGCATCGGCATCGGCATCGGCATCTTCAGTGGCGCCTGCGTCTACTCGGGCTTGAGCCGGCCTTGACTCAGCCGGGCTGCAAATCCGCCAGCGCCGCCTTCACCAGGCTGGCAACTGCCGCGTCATCCCCCACCTGGTGGGCCAGCAGCAGGCAAAGTTTGGTGAGGAAGAGTTCGCTGTGCTCAGGCCCCGCCTGGTCGATGGCTTCGGCCAGGGTGTCGTAGACGGTTTCCAGCTGGGGGATGGTCAGGGCGTTCATGAGGGTGTTCCAGATTCAAAAGTGGCCGACCGCGCGGTTCAGCGCGGATTCGAGCGCCGCAGCCAGCCGCCGGACTTCGTCGACGGTATCGATGTCGTTTTCGTTTTCGGTATCGTTTTCGCTATCTTTTTCGTTATGGGTATTGCGACGGGTATCGCCAACACCAGTCAACCAGCGCGCGCAGACATGCTGGTCAGGGCGGAACAGGTAAATGCCGGCGCCTTGTGGGCCGGCGTAGCGAGCGACCACGTCGGCGTGGTGGCAGTGTTGCACGCTGAGGGTGTGCCCACTCGCACGGAAACTGGCCAAAGATTTTTCCAATTCGGCGGGCAAGGTGTTGGAAGGGGCGCGGCCCACCACCAGCAGCAAAAAACCCGCGGGGAAATGGTCCATCAAGAAATCATCTGGCCCGAGCACCACGTTCGCCATGGGTTCACCCACCGCCAGGCCGGTCGCACCAAACGCGGTGTTGTCATCCAGCGCCACATCGGTGGCGGCGGCGTTCAGCGGTGAATCCCCATACGCATGCGCACGCGCGGTGCGCCAGTGGTAGAGCGGGCGCACGAACTCCTGCGTGAGCGAGAGTGACAACACGGCGTCGCGCAAGAGGCGGAAACCGCACGAAGGCGGCGTCATGAACCGTGTACTTTTGCCAGCCTCCAACACGATCTCGCGCGCCGCCGCCACTCGCTCATGCGAGTAGCTGTCCAACAGTGCCAGCGGCGCTTTGCCTTCTACCACCAGCGCCAGTTTCCAGGCCAGATTTTGCGCGTCTTGAAAACCGGTGTTGGCGCCGCGCACGCCAAAAATCGGCAGCAGGTGCGCCGCGTCGCCGGCAAAAAGAATGCGGCCGTGGCGGTAGTTGGGCAGGGTCAGCGCACGGGCGGAATAAACGCTGGACCAGTCCATCTCCCAGGGGATTTCGCCGTAGCCAATCATCGCCAGCTGGGCGTTGATGCGGGCGCTGAGCGACTCGGGTCTGAGCGCCTCTTCGGGCGATTCTCCGGGCGGCAGCTGGTAGTCGATGCGCCACATGTCGAGCGGCTGGCGGTGCATCAACACGGTATTGCCGGGGTTCCAGACCGGGTCGAAAAACGCCAGGCGCTCGGTTGGCAGGGGCAGCTTGATGCGGATGTCGGCAATCACAAAGCGGCCCTCGTAGGAGCTGCCTTCGAGCTTCAGATCGAGCAGGCTGCGCAGCGCCGAGCGGGCGCCGTCACAGGCCACGACGTAATGTGCGCGCTGCACGTAGGGGCCTTGCGGCGTATCGATTTCCAGCGCGGCAAAAGCGTCTTCAGTGGGCCCTTCTGTGCCGCTGCGCAACACACGGACCACCTTGTGCCCCCAGCGGATCTCCACCAGCGCCGTCTTGTCCGCTTCGTCAATCAGCGCCGCCTCCACGAACTGCTGCTGCAAATTGGTCAGGGGCGCGAAACGGTCGTGCGGGTGGTGCGGCGTCTCCATGCGAAACACCTGCGTGCCGCGGTAATACGAATTGCCACAGCCCCAGGGCAGACCAATCTGGGCGAAGGCCTGGTGCGCTCCGGTTTGTTGCAGGATCTCCAGCGAGCGGCGTGTGAAGGCGATGGCGCGGCT
>JANNYX010000569.1:0-4755 GCA_031410295.1 Rhodoferax sp. | reverse complement strand
TTTGGCGGCGGCAGGGGTTGCCAACATATCCTTGTTTGACATGAATGCCGCGTCAGCGCAAGGCCTTGGCGAGCGGCTCCAGAAGCATTACCCGAGCCTGCAAGTGCAACCCGGCTCCAATGACCCTGCCGGTTTTGACGTGGTGGTCAATGCCACACCGATGGGCATGAGCGACGGCGACCCGATGCCGATGGACATGTCGCGCGTGGCCCCCAGCACCTTTGTGGGCGAAGTCGTCATGAAGACCGAGATGACCGCCTTCCTCAAGGCCGCCCAGGCCCGCGGCTGCCGTTTTCAGGTGGGCGCCGACATGCTGTTCGAGCAGATTCCGGCCTATTTAGAGTTTTTTGGCTTTCCAACGACTACACCAGAAGAATTGCGGTCGCTTGCGAAATTGGCGTATTAGGGTTCGCCGAGCCATCACAAAAAAGACGCAACCAAAACGCTACAAAACCAGTAGCCACTCGCGCAAATTTCACGACGACCAAATGCCGAAAAGTCCCTCAATTTACATTGACGGGGCTTTTTCAACGCGTCAACGCATTACTTCTTGGCAGCCTTCTCATCTGCCATGCATTTCTTGATGCTGCTGTTTTTTGCGGCACCAGCAAGTTTTTTGTCTGCGGCGGCTTTTTCGCAGGCGGCGCTAGGGGCCATGGCGGCGGGTTTGGCGCTGAGGCAGGACTTCATGAAGGCTTTGCGCTCATCGCCTTTTTTGTCGCCAGCGTCTGTGTTGCAGGTTGCCATTTTGCTTTGCTGTTTTGTTTTGCCGTCGCCATCGGCGGCGTGCGCAACGCCAAACGATAGTGTCAAACCCATGGCCAGGACAGCGAGCAGATGTTTCATGATGTTCCTTGTAAGCGGTTAAGGTCGGCTAAGGCCGGTTAATTTCCGAATCCCGGGGCGGATTCCAGCACATAACGCTTGCAAACGCAATCCCGATGACATGGGCTGTCTCCACCACCGGCAGGCACCCCTCACGTGGCACGTAAAATCCAGCGCATGTTGACTGCAAAAAATGAACTGCTCCAGGCGCTGGCCTGCGAGCTTGAGAAGCTGTCGCCCGCAGCGGGGCAGCGGGCCGTATTTGAGTCACCCAAATTGGCATCACACGGGGATCTGGCCACCACGGCGGCAATGCAAATGGCCAAGGCGCTCAAAGCCAACCCGCGCCAGGTGGCCGAGAACCTTCGTCAAGCGCTGCTGGCCACCCCGGCATTTGCGAATTGGGTAGAGGCCATTGACATCGCTGGCCCAGGGTTTATCAACATCACGCTCAAGGCGGCGGCCAAACAGCAAGTGGTTCGCGACGCATTGACTGAAGCGGACCGGTTTGGCCAGCAGAAAGCCAACGGTCAACGCATGCTGGTCGAGTTCGTCTCGGCCAACCCGACTGGACCGTTGCACGTTGGCCATGGCCGTCAGGCGGCCTTGGGTGACGCCATTTGCAAGCTGTTTCAAACCCAGGGTTGGGATGTCTACCGCGAGTTCTATTACAACGACGCGGGTGTGCAAATCAACACGCTGGCCATCAGCACGCAACTTCGCTGCAAAGGTTTCAAACCGGGCGATGCCCAATGGCCCAGCGGCGAAAACGCCCAGGCTTACAACGGCGACTACATTGCCGATATCGCATCCGACTTTCTGGCCAAAAAAACCGTCAAGTCTGATGACCGTGAATTCACCGCTTCGGGCGATGTCAATGACCTTGATGGCATGCGTGAATTCGCGGTCGCTTATTTGCGCCATGAGCAGGACCTGGACCTGAAAGCTTTCGACGTCAAGTTTGACAACCATTACCTCGAATCAAGCCTTTACACCAGTGGCCGGGTCGCAGCCGCAGTACAAAAGCTCAAAGACGCCGGCAAGACCTATGAAAAGGATGGCGCCTTGTGGTTGAAGTCCACCGATTACGGCGACGACAAAGACCGCGTCATGAAAAAGAGCGACGGCTCCTTCACCTACTTCGTGCCCGATGTGGCTTACCACCTCACCAAATGGGAGCGCGGATTCGCCAAGGTTGTCAACATCCAGGGCAGCGACCATCACGGCACCATCGCACGCGTGCGCGCCGGTTTGCAGGCAGCCTCTATTGTCGACAATTTGGGCATTCCAGCGGGTTTCCCGGACTATGTCTTGCACACCATGGTGCGGGTCGTGCGTGCAGGAGAAGAAGTGAAGATCTCCAAACGGGCCGGCAGTTATGTGACACTGCGCGATTTGCTCGACTGGACCAGCAAAGACGCTGTGCGGTTTTTCCTGCTCAGCAGGAAGCCGGATACCGAATACGTGTTCGACATCGATCTGGCGCTGGCCAAAAACAATGACAACCCGGTGTACTACGTGCAATATGCGCATGCGCGCATCTGTTCGGTATTGACGGCCTGGGGCGGGGATGTAGCCACGCTGCACAGCGCCGACCTGTCGCCGTTGCAAAGCCCTCAAGCGATGGCGCTGATGCTGCTGTTGGCAAAATACCCGGACATGCTCACCCATGCTGCAGAAGATTTTTCGCCGCATGACGTGACGTTTTATTTGCGTGAACTCGGTGCCGCGTACCACAGCTATTACGATGCGGAGCGCATTTTGGTCGATGATGAGCAAGTCAGGCGGGCGCGCCTGGCCTTGGTCGCGGCATGCGCGCAAGTGCTGCAAAATGGGTTGACGGTGCTCGGTGTGAGCGCCCCCCGGAAAATGTAAAGGGCAATGAAAGTGGTTGCGAATCTTCAGTTAGGCCGAACCGTTTTAGGCTTCGTCATTGGTGTGGTGGTAGGGCTCACGGCAGCGTTGGGTGTGGCTGTTTACGTCACCAAAGTTCCGGTGCCGTTTGTCAACAAGGGCCAAACCCGTTCGGCCGATCAGGATGCGGTGGAAGCCAAAAAGAACCAAAACTGGGACCCTAACGCGCCTTTGTATGGCAAAAGCCCGGCCAAACCAGTGACCCCGAGCGCCAACGCGCCAGCCGCTGGCGCTTCGGCCGCCGGCGCGTCAGGCGCAATTTCAGAGCCCGTGGCGCCCGCAACAGCAGCTAAAACGGACAATAAAGGCGAAAACAAGCCGGCAGTGTCGGCGGACCCCCTGGGTGATTTGGCGCGCGCCAAGTCATCCGGCGGCGGGGTTGATCCGTTTACTTACTTTGTACAGGCTGGCGCCTACCGCACGCCGGAGGACGCCGAGACCCAGCGCGCCAAGTTGTCGCTCAGCGGTGTTGAGGCCAAAGTGACCGAGCGCGAGCAGTCCGGGCGACCGATTTACCGGGTCAGGATCGGCCCGTTTGATGTCAAAGATGACGCCGATCGCGTCAAGGAGCGGTTGGACTCCAACGGCATTGACACCGCTTTGGTGCGGGTACAGCGTTAGTCGAATTTTGTTTTTGGAGTTTTTGAGCATGAAACGACGTGAATTCACCTTGGGCACGGGCGCCACATTGGCCACCACGGCGCTGGGCGCAGGCCTGCTTGCTACTTTTGGTCGACCCGCAGATGCGCAGGGCAAGCCAGGCGCTGGCACCGACTATCTGGTGCTTGATAAACGTGCGCCGGTAGAAGCCGCCACCGGCAAAATCGAAGTGGTTGAGTTCTTTTGGTACAGCTGCCCCCATTGCAACGCTTTTGAGCCGTCACTTGAGGCCTGGATCAAACGCCTGCCCAAAGACGTATCGGTACGGCGCGTGCCGGTGGGTTTCCGCGACGATTTTGTACCGCAGCAGCGCCTTTATTACACACTTGAGGCGATGGGCTTGGTCGACAAGCTCCATGCGCGGGTATTTGCCGCCGTCCACGTGGAAAAACAGCCCCTGAACAAAGCCGAGTCGATCGCCGATTGGGCGGCCAAACAAGGCGTTGACAGAGCCAAATTCATGGAGCAGTTCAACTCGTTTTCGGTCGCCACCAAGACGTCCCGCGCCACCCAGCTGCAAAATACCTACCGAGTTGAAGGTGTTCCAGCGCTGGGCGTGGCCGGGCGTTTTTACACCGACGGCACCCTGTCAAAGACGATGGATCGCGCCTTGGTCATCGTCGACCACCTGATTGCGGAAGTGCGCGCCGGGCGCTGATCTGCACAGCACCCGCCATGCCGCATGCTGCGGCGCTTTAGCGGCTGGCGCGATACCCGAACAGCACCATCATGGCAGACCAGAAGTTCCGCCTGGTCACGCGCAGCGACTTTGACGGCCTGGCCTGCGCCGTGTTGTTCAACGAGCTGCAGATGATTGACGACATCCTTTTTGTCCACCCCAAGGACATGCAGGACGGAAAAATTGCCATCGGCCCGCGCGACATCACCACCAACCTGCCCTACGTGCGCGCTGCGCACCTCGCGTTTGACCACCACGCTTCGGAAAACCTGCGCAATGCCGAGAAAAATGCGAACCACGTGATTCACGAACACGCACCTTCGGCGGCGCGTGTGGTGTACGAAAGTTATGGCGGCAGCCAGCGCTTCCCTGGAAAATTTGACGCCATGATGTTCGCCGTTGACAAAAGCGACTCGGCCGATTTCGCCCTGGACGACATCCTCGAGCCCAAAAGGTGGGTGTTGCTCAATTACCTCATGGATTCGCGCACTGGCCTCGGCCGTTTTCGCCAATTTCGGGTCAGCAATTACCGCTTGATGATGGATTTGATCCACCATGTCGCCCACTTCGGCATTGACGAAGTGCTGGCTTTGCCAGACATCGAGGAGCGGGTGGACCTGTATTTCTACCATGCCGAACGGGCTAAAGCGCAAATCCTGCGCTGCACCACGGTGCAT
>JANNYX010000568.1:0-3926 GCA_031410295.1 Rhodoferax sp. | reverse complement strand
TTCTGCTTTTCAACGGCCACGTTGAGGGCCTTGCCGGGAACCGCCCTCAAGGCGATCAACTTGGCATCATCCTGGGAAATAGATTTACCAGTGGTGGCCGTCGCAGCGGCGCTCGCGTCGGCAGCTTTGGTCGACGCACTCACGCCTGCGGTGGTAAACGAAGTCTCATAAAACGAGGCGTTGCCGCCAACCGCAACCGTGCCCACGGCAATTTTATATTCGAGGCCTGGCTGGAGAAAGCCGTCTGGCACTGCAAATGACGTCGCATTACCCGCCAGGGTCACGCGGATGTCTCGGCCGGTTTTCTCCTGCTCCAGGATGATCACGACAGCCTCCAGGTTTTTCTGGGCTGCCCAACTGGCCCGCAAGCCTTTGAGAGGAACATTTTTTTCGTCGGGACGTGGACGCAGGAACGAGGCCGGCGCGGGAAGCGTGTGGCTCAAGGTTGATTCACCCTGCAGGGTTTTACCACCCACAAAGGTACCGGTGAACTTGTAGACGCCAGCCGGAAAATCCTTTTCGATCGTTCCGTCATTCTTCGGTTCGGGCGTTTCAAAAATGAGGTGGCGTATGCCCAATTTCGAATCCACAGCCTTGAAGTCCACAATCGTTCGGCCATCCGGCGCCGTAACTTTCACTGTCGCCAGCCCCGCACTGCCGCCGATCACGTCGAATTTGACCTCGACATCCTTGTCCTGAACGTTTTGCTCAAAATAAACCCGCGCCTTCTCAAATTTTTCCTGAGCTGAGACCCCTAAGCAAACGGCCAATAATCCGCTTGCGACCGCAAGTACCATAATCCGCTTCATTTTTTTCTCCCTTTTCAATCAAATCCCTGATTTGAAATATTGGGCCTAGATGGGACTTGTCGCCAATCTGGGCTGCGCTAAACCGTCCTCGGCTTTCACCACACCGCGGCCAAACCGCAAATAAAGTGCGGGGACAATGAACAAATTCAGCAGCGTCGAAGTGACCAAACCGCCAAGGATCACAACCGCCATCGGAAATTCGATCTCGTGCCCGGGCAAATTGCCGTAAATAACCAAAGGCACGATCGCCAACGCCGTGGCGCCAGTCGTCATCAAGATCGGTGAAAGGCGTTCACGCGCGCCGCGCAAGACCAAACCAAGGCCGAAAGGTTCGCCTTCAAACCGCTCCAGGTGCTGGAAGTGGCTGATCATCATGATGCCGTTGCGCGCCGCAATGCCCAGCACCGTGAGGAAGCCGACAAGCGAGCCCAGGGAAATAACACCGCCCCCGGCAAAGGACGCCAAAATGCCGCCCACCAGGGCAAACGGCAAGGTGAGGAAGGTCATAGTTGCGAGGCGCCAGTCGCCCAGGCTTAAGTGCAAAAGCAGGAAGATCGCCACTACTGCAAGCAGGGAATACAAGGTGATACGGGCACGCGCAGCCCTCAACTCTGCATATTCGCCCTGCAGGACGACGCGGTAACCAATTGGCAATTCGATTTTGTGGATCCGCGCTTGCACATCTTCGGCCACCGAGGCCAGGTCGCGGCCCTTGACATTGGAATGCACATCAATGCGGCGCGACCCACCTTCGCGGCTTATGCTGTTGGGCGTTGGCGCCACACGCACATCTGCGACTTCGGACAGCCGCACAGTTTGGCCGGTGGGCGTGTTGATCAGCATCTGCTGCAGCGCTTGCAAACTGTGCCGTGATTCTTTGTCCGTCCAGACGTGCACGTCGTAAGTTCGCCCGCCGTTGAAAATGTCGCCAACCTCGTTGCCCGCAACAATCGCCGCCGAAGCCCGCCGCACGTCCCCAGGCTTGAGCCCATACTTCTGCGCCTCTTCCAGCTTTACCCTGACCTGCACTTGCGGCACTTCCACCATCAGTTCCTTGTGCAGCGCGTCCACACCCGGAACTTCTGCCATGACCTGGCGCACTTCTTCAGCCTTGTCGCGCAAGACTTGCAGATCCGGGCCATATATGCGCACCACAATGGCCTCACCAGCGCCCGTGAGCACTTCGCGGATGCGCTCCTTCAGGTAGGTCTGCAAGTCACGGTACAGGCCTGGATAACCGTCAACCATCGAACCCACTGCGGCTACCGCTTTGTCATAGTCAACCTTAGGGTCCACGCTGATCCAGTTTTCGCCGAAATACACACCGTAGACTTCATCGGCCAGAAATGCCTGTCCAATATGTGCGCCGAAATTTCGCACGCCGGGTATGGCCCGCAGCTCCTTGCTGGCGCGCGTGGTGATGCGCAGCATTTCTGGGTGTGAGGTACTGGGCTCGGTGACCCAATGCATCAGAAAATCACGCTCTTTGAAATCCGGAAGGAGAGAGTGCCCAAGCAGCGGCCACATGGCAAAACCAGCCAGCGTGACCACCGCGACTGCAATATAGGAGGGGCGTGGCGTGCGGGTGGTCTTATCCAGCAATTTTCCGTATCCGAGCACCAGCCATTTGACCAGCGGCGATTCCCGCCCTTTAAGTGGGGCGTTGCGCAACATGATCAAGCTCAAGGCCGGAGTGACCGTCACGGCGACCAGCATCGACGCCAGCATGGCCAGCACATAGGCCATGACCAGGGGTTTAAAGAACGCGCCGGAGAGGCCATCCATAAAGAAGACGGGCAACACCGCAAGCACAATTATGAGAGTCGCGTAAAGAATCGGTGTGCGCACTTCCATCGTCGCGTCGAGTATTACGCTGGCAGTGGACTGGCTGCTCCCCTCCCTGCGATGCTGGCGCAGGCGTCGCATGATGTTTTCGACGCCGATGATGGCGTCATCTACAACCCCGCCAAGCGCAATCACAAATCCTGCCAATACCATGGTATTTACGGATGCCCCTGCGAGGAACATCACCATGCCGCCCGCCAGCAATGACAATGGAATAGCCACAATCGCGATCACCGCCGCACGCAGGTCATATAGGAAGGCGACAAGAATCACAATCACCAACAGACACCCCAGAAAGAGGGCGTGCGACAGGTTGGTGATCGAGTCTTCGATGAAAGTCGCCGGCCGGAAAATTTTGGTGTCAAGCTCGACACCAGGCAGCCCTGGCTTCATTGCCTCCAGAGCCGATTCCACGCCACGGGTTACTTCCAGCGTATTTCCCCAGGGAAACTTCTCAACGATGAGCATCAGGCCGGGGCCGTCGTTGATCACGGCGTCGCCGATCATGTCTGGCGGTGCGTACACAATTTTTGCCACGTCACCCAACAACAAGGGTTTGCCGCCGCGCACCTTGATCGGCACCAGGGCCAGCGTTTCCGGCGTCTGGCCAGAAGAGGTGTGAAGCACCTCCATGCGCTGGTTCGGCGTGTCGATGAATCCCCCCGTGCCAATGTGCGCACCCTTGGAGTAACGCAACAGGCCCACGTCCAGCGCGTCGGAGACTTCCTCCTGCACCTCATCCAGTGTTACGCCAAGTGTGGCGAGTTTTTCGGGGTCAACCACCACCTGCAGCATTTTCAGTTGCTCGCCCCAAATAGCGATGTTGGCCACACCCGGCACGCCAAGCAGGCGAGCGCGAATCGTCCAATACGCCAGCATGGAGAGGTCCATCACGGACTTGTCTTTGGACGTCACACCAATCTTCATGACCCGGCTGGTCGATGACAGGGGCGGCATCATGTGCGGCGGCGCGGCCCAAGTCGGCAGGTTGGACGTGGCAATCGCGACGCGCTCAGTCACGAGCTGGCGCGCCTGCAACTCGTCCACACCCGGCTTGAAAATCATGACCTCTGAAGAAAGGTCGGAGACAGACTTGGAGCGCAGTTGCGCCATGCCGGGGATGCCGCTCAATGCGTTCTCCAATGGCACCGTACCCAGCGACTCCACCTCAGCTGGCGACAGCCCAAGGCAAATCGTCTGAATCTCGACCTTTGTTGGCGCAAATTCCGGAAAAACGTCAATCGGCAACTGCTGGAATCGCTGTGACCCAAG
>JANNYX010000567.1:0-8738 GCA_031410295.1 Rhodoferax sp. | reverse complement strand
TCATCCACCGGTGATGGCGCTTGCGTGAGCAGGCACTGCGCACGCTGGGTTTTCGGAAAGGCAATGACGTCGCGAATCGACTCCGCGCCGGTCATCAGCGTGACGATGCGGTCCAGCCCGAAAGCCAGACCGCCATGGGGTGGCGCGCCATATTGCAGCGCGTCGAGCAGGAAACCGAACTTGAGTTGGGCTTCCTGCGGCGTGATCTTCAGGGCGTCGAACACTTTTTGCTGCACGTCGGCGCGGTGGATACGCACGGATCCACCACCCATTTCCCAGCCGTTCAAAACCATGTCGTAACCCTTGGAGATACAGCGTCCGGGGTCGGTGACCATCCAGTCTTCATGGCCATCCTTGGGCGCGGTGAAGGGGTGGTGGGTGGCCGTGAACCGCTTTGCTTCGTCGTCGTATTCGAACATCGGGAAATCCACCACCCACAGGGGTCGCCAGCCTTTTTCAAACAGACCGTTTTGTTTGCCAAACTCGCTGTAGCCGATCTTGTTGCGCAAGGCGCCCATGGCGTCGTTGACGATTTTTTCCTTGTCGGCGCCGAAAAAGATCAAATCGCCATCTTGCGCGCCGGTGCGCGACAGAACTTCGGTGATGGCGCTGTCGTGGATGTTTTTGACGATCGGGCTTTGCAGTCCCGGCCACCGAAGGGTTTTGTCGCCCGGGCCCCGGGTCAGCTCGTTGACCTTGATGTAAGCCAGGCCCTTGGCGCCATAAATCTTGACGAACTCGGTGTAAGCGTCGATCTCGCCACGGCTCAGACCGACAGTTTCGCGCGCCCCGCCCGGAACCCTCAGCGCCACCACGCGCCCGCCCTTCATGTTGGCCGCGCCGGCAAACACCTTGAAGTCGACGTCCTTCATGAGTTCGGTGACTTCAGTGAAAGTCAGTTTCACGCGCAGGTCAGGCTTGTCCGAGCCGTAGTGGCGCATGGCATCGGCATAAGTCATCACCGGGAAGTCGCCCAGGTCAACCTGAATGGTGTTCTGGAACACGGTTTTGATCATGCCCTGGAAGATGGCGCGGATTTCCTCTTCGTCCAGGAAGGAGGTTTCAATATCGATTTGCGTGAACTCGGGCTGGCGGTCGGCGCGCAAATCCTCATCGCGAAAACACTTGGTGATCTGGTAATAGCGGTCGAAACCGGAGACCATCAGCAGCTGCTTGAACAACTGGGGCGATTGCGGCAGCGCGAAAAACATGCCGGCATGCACGCGGCTGGGCACCAGGTAGTCGCGCGCACCCTCGGGTGTGGACTTCGTCAGCATCGGGGTCTCGATGTCGACGAAGCCGTGGGCGTCGAGGAACTTGCGCACTTCCATCGCCACGCGGTAGCGCAGCATCAGGTTCTTCTGCATCGCCGGGCGGCGCAGGTCGAGCACGCGGTGCGTCAGCCGCACGGTCTCGCTGAGGTTGTCGTCGTCTAGCTGGAAGGGCGGCGTCACGCTGGGGTTGAGCACCTCGAGCTGGTGGCAGAGCACCTCGATCTTGCCGCTCTTGAGGCTGTCGTTGATGGTGCCATCAGGACGGGCGCGCACCAGGCCCTTGACCTGGATGCAGAACTCGTTGCGCAGGCCCTCGGCCGCCGCGAACATGTCGGCGCGGTCCGGGTCACACACCACCTGCACGTAACCCTCGCGGTCGCGCAGGTCAACAAAGATCACACCGCCGTGGTCGCGCCGCCGGTTGACCCAGCCGCACAGGGAAACAGATTGGCCCAACAGGGCTTCGGTGACCAGACCGCAATAGTGAGAACGCATCGCCATAATTTGCTTTTCAGTTGAGAAATGTCAAAAGTGCCTGGAAACGGGTACCGTCAGCCACTCGGTCGCGAGGGTTATTTGCCGATGACCCGGGGCAGGTGGTTGGGCACCACAACGCCCATCGAGATGATGTACTTGAGCGCGTCATCGACACTCATTTTCAGCTCAATGCAGTCGCTGCTTTTGAGCATGACGAAGTACCCGCCAGTCGGGTTGGGCGTCGTTGGCACGTACACGCTGAGGTAGTCGCCAGCCAAATAATTGGCGGCGTCGCCGCCGGGTGCGCCGGTGACAAAGGCAATGGTCCAGACGCCGTCGCGCGGCCATTGAACCAGCACGGCCTTGCGGAAAGCGTTGCCAGAGCCGGAGAACAGGGTGTCCGACACCTGTTTGACACCCGAATAGATTGAATTGACGACCGGAATCCGGTTCAACAACGCGCTCCACCAGTTCAGCAGTTTGTTGCCGACAAAATTGCTGGCCATCGCGCCCAGTGCCAGCAAAATGGCAAATGCCAGCAATACGCCAAAACCCGGGATATGCATGCCCAGCAGCCTGTCGGGGTGCCAGCCGGCGGGCAGGATCAGCAGGGTTTTGTCCAGTGTGCTGATGATCCATTCCAGTACCCAGACGGTGATGGCCAGCGGCGCGACCACCAGCAGCCCGGCGAGCAACCACTTGCGAATCGACGCCATCATCGTCATCATCGTCATCAGGCGCCAGTGGCTGGAGGAGCGGAAGGTTTGGCGACGGCTGGAGCGCTGGTGACCGCGGGCTTGGCGGACCCGGCCTTGGAATCTTGGGTGGCGCTGGAAGACCCGTTTTGGGCTGGTTGCGCCGCCGCTGCGGTGTCAGATTTATTGGGTGATTTGTTGTCCGCTGTGTTTTCCACTTTGGCCTCGGACTTTGCGCTTTCGCCCTCTTTGGCGCCCTCTTTGGCGCCCTCCTTGGCGCCTTTGTCAGCTGCGCCCGCCGCACCCCCTTTAAAGTCGGTCACGTACCAGCCCGAACCTTTGAGCTGAAAGCCGGCGGCGGTGAGTTGTTTTTTAAAGGTGGCCGCGCCACAAACCGGGCAAACCGTCAACAGCGGGTCCGATATTTTCTGCAACACGTCTTTGGCGTGGTCGCAGCTTTCACATTTGTAGGCGTAAATGGGCATGGGAACATTCAGGTGCGCTTTGAAAAGCACGTTGGGGAAGCATTGGGGAACACGTTGAGGAACACTTTGAGGCATTCTTCGGGAAAACCAGTCTGGCCTTAAACATTCAGGTTTAAACATTCAGGCCTAATTGCCCAAATTTTTCGCCCAAATTTTTCGCCCAAATTTTTCGCGCCGATTTTTCGCCCCGATTTTTTAGCCTGATTTTTTCGGCCTCAAATTGAGGCCTGACACTGCAAACCGCAAAGCCCTCGATTATAAGGCTCTGGTCAAAACAGGCGAACGCGCACCAGCAATTGCATGGCCAGCAAACCCAATGCGAAACCAAGGCCGCCGAAAATCACGCCCTGCAGCAGCTTGTTGGTGCGTTTTTGCTCAGCCAGCAGGTCTTCCATCAGGCGCTGATGGCTGCCAGGTTTGGTTTTCAGGAAATCGTGCAGGAGACGCGGCAGTTCCGGCAACAAAGTGGCATAACGCGGCGCCTGGTCCTTGAGCTGGTTCAACAACTTCTGCGGGCCGACCTGTTCGATCATCCATTTCTCCAAAAATGGCTTGGCGCTGTGCCACAAATCGAGGTCAGGGTCGAGTTGGCGCCCCAGGCCCTCTACATTGAGCAGGGTTTTTTGCAACAGCACCAGCTGCGGCTGGATCTCGACATGGAAACGCCGCGAGGTCTGGAACAGGCGCAGGAGCACCAGCCCCAGGGAAATTTCTTTCAGTGGTCGATCAAAGTACGGCTCACAGACGGCGCGCACGGCACTTTCGAGCTCATCGACGCGGGTCTGCGCCGGCACCCAGCCGGACTCGATGTGCAACTCGGCCACACGTTTGTAGTCGCGCCGGAAAAACGCTGTGAAGTTTTGCGCCAGGTATTCCTTGTCAACTTCAGTCAAGGTGCCGATGATGCCGAAGTCCAGGGAAATGTAACGGCCGAACGTGGCCGGATCAAGGCTGACCTGGATATTGCCCGGGTGCATGTCGGCGTGAAAAAACCCATCGCGAAAAACCTGCGTGAAAAACAGCGTGACACCGTCGCTGGCCAGCTTGGGGATATCGACCCCGGCTTCGCGCAGCCGCGCCACCTGGCTGATCGGCACGCCAAACATGCGCTCCATCACCAAGACGTCGGTGGTGCAATAGTCCCAATACATTTCGGGGATCAGCACCAGGTCCAGCCCCTCCATGTTGCGCCGCAGTTGCGCCGCGCTGGAGGCCTCGCGCACCAGATCGAGCTCGTCGTGCAGGTACTTGTCGAACTCCGCCACCACCTCCCGCGGTTTGAGGCGTTTGCCGTCGTCCGACAAACCCTCGACCCAGCCGGCCATCATGCGCATCAGGCTCAGGTCCTTGTCGATCGCCTCCAGCATGCCCGGTCGCAGCACCTTGACGGCGACGTCTTTTTCCTGCCCCTGTTTGTTCACCAGCCGGGCGAAATGCACTTGCGCGATCGAAGCGCTGGCCACCGGTTCGCGCTCAAACACCGAAAATATCTGCGCCACCGGCTGGCCCAGCGCCTTTTCAATGATGGCGACGGCGACATCCGAGCTGAACGGCGGCACCCGGTCTTGCAGCCGCGCCAGCTCGTCGGCAATGTCCAGCGGCATCAAGTCCCGCCGGGTTGACAGGACCTGGCCGAATTTCACAAATATCGGCCCCAGGCGCTCCAGCGCTTCACGCAGGCGTTGTCCGCGCGGCGCATCCAGATTGCGCCCGACCGACACGATGCGGGCCAACAGGCGCAGCCCGGGCTTCTGGAAACTGGTCAGCACCAGCTCGTCTAGCCCATAGCGCAGCACAACCCAGACAATGAAGACGCTGCGAAACAGCCGACTCATGCTGACTTGCCGCCGGACGCTGCCTGGCCAAACCCGCGCAAGGCATCACCAAAGCGCCGGGCGGCCTGCCCGATGGCATGGGCCGGCACGTCACCGACGATGCGGGCCAGGTCCTCCTCAACATCCCAACGCACATGGTCAACCAGCCAATTGACCTCGGCGGCGAGTTGCACGTCGCCCTCGATGCGGATTTCGGGTTTGTCGCCTTTGAGCAGCGCCTGCACGATCTGAAGCGGTGATTGTTGCGTCACTTCCAGCGTCAAATCGGGCACTGATTCAGCCATTGCCAAATCCAGCAAGCCCGCCGGCGTAACTATAAATTTAATAGCAATGTCGCGCCATTTCACGACGGCAATCTGCCCTTTTTTCTTTATAAGCCGGGTCATCGCTTCAGGTTCCTGTTGCAACACGTGGTTGAGCAGCAGGACAATGCGGCGCTGGATTTCATCGGTCGCCCAAACCGGCGGCCTGAACGCAGGCGGAAATGAAAACGGGGACGATGTTGCCATGTCCCCATTCTAGAAGCCCGGATGGCCGAAGCGCACTTTCTGCGCCTGGCTTGCCGGTGCTTATTGCAGCGCTTGAACGCCAGCGACCAGCCAGCCCAGGTTGCCGTTCTTCGGTTTGGTCATGTTCCAGACTTCGCGGAACGGGTTCGGGCCTGAAGCCGGATCTTCCTTGATCATGCCGGAGAACTCGACGCTGGCCAGGTAGTCCTGGCCCGGGTCTTCAATGCCCAGCAGCTTGGCGTCGATCATCACCACTTCGGTGTGGTTGATCGGGCCACCGGTATGGGCTTCGCGCTCCGCCAGCTGGCTTTGGATTTCGCGCAGCATCTCGTCGGTCATCATGGCCCGCAACGAGCTGATGTCTGATTTGTCCCAGGCCGCCTGCAGGCCGATAAAGTTGAGCTTGGCGGCTTTGAGGAAACCGTCGGCATCAAAATCGGCCGGGATGCTCCAGCCCTGAGCTGGGGTGAGCCCGGAGCCGATCATTGAACCACCGGCGCGACCGGATTCCAGCGGCATGCCGCTGGAACGCTCCCACGGGCGGGCCGAGGCGTCGTTGCCGACATTGGCCGGGCTGTATTGCGCCGGCGCGGCGATGGGCACATTGCCGGCGCCGCTGCCAGAGTTCGCGCCTTCAAAGGCAAAGGGCGAGCGGTTTGGCGCCGCGCCCTGGTTTTGCGCGGCTTTTTTGCGCACGAACCAGCCGATGGCCATCATCACGCCGAGCGCCAGCAGGCCAAACATCAGGATGTTGCCAAAGGCCTCACCCATGCCCAGGGAATGCGCCAACCAGGCCAGGCCCAGGCCGGCGGCCAGGCCGCCCAACATGGCGCCCCAGGGGCGTTTTGGCGCCACCGCAGGTGCGGCAGCCGGTGCGGCGGGTTTGACCGCGTTTTGCGCGGCGCCGCCGGGCGCACCGGGTGTGGCCTCGCGCTGCGTCACGTTGTTGGACTGTTTGCCCACCGATTTGCCGCCGCCCAGGCGCTTGGCCTCGGCATTGACACCGGCCACGGCCAAAGTCACGGCAAGAATCAAACTCCAGAATTTCATAGTGGCTCCTAAATTGAATCTCAGATCCAAACCCCAACCAAGTGACTGCGAAAACGCAGATTGCAAGGCCGCTGATGGCTTGAATAAGCAACTTTCATTATCACGTGCGGATTGGGAAAAACAACAATTCCCCTATTGGGGCAAACACTATTGGACGGGTGGCGCACACCGTTGCCCGCCAGGACCCCGAAGCGCTTTTGCCGCCCAGGCTCCTAGCCTTCAGCATTTGATGCCGACGTGCAGCGCCACCACGCCGCCGCTGAGGTTATGGCAATCGACATGGCCAAAACCGGCGGCCTGCATCATCGCCTTTTGCTCGACCTGGTTCGGGTGCATGCGAATCGACTCGGCCAGGTAGCGGTAACTATCGCCGTCGCCGGCGACCAGCTGCCCCAAGCGCGGCAGGACCTTGAAGGAATACCAGTCGTAGGCTTTTTGCAGCGGCTGGGCGACCTTGGAGAATTCCAGCACCAAGAGCTTGCCCATCGGTTTGAGCACCCGGTTCATCTCGGCCAGGGCGAGGTCTTTGTGGGTCATGTTGCGCAGGCCAAAAGCAACGCTGACCACATCAAAATAACTCTCGGCAAACGGCAGTTTCTCCGCGTCACAGACCAGGGTGGGCAGGTTCTGGCCGGCGTCCAGCAGGCGGTCGCGCCCTTGGCGCAACATGGCCTCGTTGATGTCGGTGTGCACCACCTGGCCGCTTTTGCCCACTTGCTTGGCAAAGGCCAGCGCCAAATCACCGGTGCCGCCGGCGATGTCCAGCGCGCGGCTGCCTTCGTGCAGGTTGGCAACCAGCACGGTGTAGGCCTTCCAGGCGCGGTGCAGGCCCATCGACAAGACGTCGTTCATCAGGTCGTACTTCGGCGCGACCGAATCAAACACGCCGCGCACCTTGGCCGCTTTGCCGGTGTCGTCGACGGTTTCAAAACCAAAATGAGTGGCGGGCATGGGGTACCGTTGCAAAATGATCGTGGCAGATTATTGGTATGGTATAAAACTTAATGAACTTGATCGCATAAAGGCCGTCTAATAACATTACTATGCAGCTATATTATTAGAAGTATTTTTGATTATAAAATATACATAAAATTATATAACATAATAAACCAACGATTTTTCAGCGGATTTTCAATGGCTCGCGCAGGCATGTCCACCCGCCGCCACCATTGGCGCGTCACGCTCCCTGCCGGCGGCTTTGAGCCGCGCCGTGTAATCGGCCCACAACTTGTCCTGCTCGGAGCCCAAAAAATACAGGTAGTCCCAGGAAAAGATGCCGCTGGTGTGGCCATCGGAAAACGATGGCTGCACGGCGTAATTGCCCACCGGCTCCAGCGCGCTCAATTCGACCTCGCGTTTGCCGGTTTGCAAAATCTCCTGACCCGGCCCGTGGCCCTGCACTTCGGCCGAGGGCGAATAGACCCGCATCAACTCGAACGGGATGCGGTAATTGGAGCCGTCTGAAAAACTCACCTCCAGCACGCGCGACTGGTTGTGCACGGTGAGGTTGGTGGGAGTGGGCGCACCCGCTTGCAAACCGGCCATGTTGAACCCTTTTGTTGAATGACTGCGGTGGATTATCCGGCCCGGCAAAGCGCTGTGTCACCAACAGGGGTATCGCACGCCGCCTGAGCGCCACTTTACGCCCGCCACGACACCAGCACCCGCTCTACACCAGCACCCGCTCAATGCCGCCGGCGTTCGCGGCCTTGACGTAGTCGGGCAACCAGTCGTTGCCTAAAATCAGATTCGCCATTTCGACGACGATGTAGTCGGCCTCCAGCAGGCCATTGTTCAAATCGTTGCCGAAACGCGAGAGGCCTTGCAGGCAGCTTGGGCAACTGGTGAGGATTTTGACGTTGGCCCGGGCGGCGTCGCTCGGCACAACGCCTGCCTTCGATGCGTTTGCTGCGCCCGCTGCCTTCAACGCGTTTGCTGCACTCAAGGCGCGAAGATCGGCAGCGCCCTGGCGCAGCTCTTCTTCCTTGCGAAACCGCACCTGGGTGGAGATGTCGGGGCGCGTCACCCCCAGGGTGCCGCTTTCACCGCAGCAGCGTTCGTTTTTCAACACCGTGTCGCCAACCAGCGCCTTCACCGTCTTCATCGGGTCTTGCGACTTCAAGGGGCTGTGACACGGGTCGTGGTACAGGTAGGCGCCCTGGGCCACCCCGGCCGAGGCCAGCGTGATGCCTTTTTCCAACAAGTATTCGTGGATGTCGATGATGCGGCAGCCGGGGAAGATTTTGTCGAACTGGTAACCCTGCAACTGGTCATAACAGGTGCCGCAACTCACCACCACGGTTTTGATGTCCAGGTAGTTGAGCGTGTTGGCCACACGATGGAAGAGCACGCGGTTGTCGGTGATGATTTTCTCTGCCTTGTCGTACTGGCCACTGCCGCGTTGCGGGTAACC
>JANNYX010000566.1:0-6545 GCA_031410295.1 Rhodoferax sp. | reverse complement strand
CACCTTGCGCAATGCCAAGCAACTGAACATCGTCGGCACCCCGGCGATTCTGGAATTGACAGCGGCCATCGACACGTTGAAGCAGCGCGCTGACGTGCGCGTGCTCATCCTGCGGGGCGAGGGCGACAAAGCCTTCATCGGCGGCGCCGACATCTATGAGATGTCCACCCTTACGCCACCCACGGCGGAGGCCTTCATCACCCGCCTGAAAAACCTGTGCGAAGCGGTGCGAAGTTTCCCGGCGCCGGTGATTGCCCGCCTGTCGGGTTACACCCTGGGCGCGGGTCTGGAAGTGGCCGCCGCTTGTGACCTGCGCATCAGCAGCGCGCAGGGTGTTTATGGCATGCCGGAAGTCGCGGTGGGCATTCCGTCGGTGATCCACGCCGTGTTGTTGCCGATGCTGATTGGCAACTCCCGCGCCACCTGGTTGCTGATGACGGGCGAATCCATAGACGCCGCCACGGCGCTGCAATGGGGCCTGGTGCAAGAGGTGTGCGCACCGGGTCAGCTAGACAGCCGCATCGTGCAACTCGCAGAACGCCTCGCGGGCTTTGGGGCGACCGCATTGGCCCAGCAAAAAGTCCTGATGCGCAGTTGGCAAAGCCTGGCGCCCGATGTGGCGATTGAGGCCACCGTGGCCGAGTTCGGCAAAGCCTTCGCCACTGGCGAGCCGCAGCGTTATATGGAAGCCTTCAAAAACCGCCCACGCTGACGGCAACGCTGCAAATCCAGTTTTCGGGCGCATTGCGGCGTTAAAAATCCGCGCAATACAGGTGTATTGCTGTGGTTTTTGCTTTGCACTGCATCCCGAGAACTGAATTTTCAGTGTTGCCTTCTCATTTTGAATATCGAGTCGATACACTCCTGAAGTCCGCCATTTGGCGCACTCTTCAATCAGCCCCACGCAATGACAAGCTACGACCTTTACGCCATTGGCAACGCCCTGGTGGATTCCGAATACGAAGTCACCGACGCGCATTTAAACGCCATGAAAGTCGAGAAGCGCCACATGACGCTGATCGACGTGCCGCGCCACGCCCAGTTGCTGGCGCAGGTGCAGGGCGTGCATTCGCGCAAGAGCGGTGGCGGTTCCGCCGGCAACACCATCGTCGCCGTGGCGCAGTTGGCCGGCAAAGCGTTTTATTCGTGCCGTGTCGCCAAAGACGAACTCGGTGACTTTTATGCGGCCGACCTCAAGGCCAACGGCGTTGACAGCAACCTCGCCGCAGGCGCCCGCGCTGGTGGCCAAACCGGTGAGTGCATGGTGATGGTCACCCCCGACGCCGAGCGCAGCATGAGCACTTTCCTCGGAGCCACGGCGGATCTGGACCACACGGCGCTCAACCCGGCTGCACTGTCTGCCGCGAAGGTGTATTACATGGAGGGGTACCTCGCCGCCTCGCCCACGGGCCTGGACGCCGCGCTGCAAGGCCGCCACATCGCCCGGCAAACCGGTGTGAAACTCGCCACCACGCTGAGTGACATGAGCATGATCAACTTTTGCCGCCCAGGGCTCGAGGCCATGATCGCAGACGGGGTCGACTACCTTTTCTGCAACGAGGAAGAGGCGCAGACCTGGTGCGGCACCAAAGATTTGGGCGAAGTGGTTCAACGTGTCAGCGCGCTTGCCAAAACAGTTTGTCTCACCCGCAGCGCCAAGGGCTGTCTGGTGCTTGAAGGTGGCCAGCAAACCGACGTGCCGGCTGCCCGGGTCACGGCCGTGGACACCAACGGCGCCGGCGACATGTTTGCCGGCGCGTTTTTGTACGCGGCGACCCAAGGCCACAGCCATGCCCAGGCCGCCTGGCTGGCCAACCAGGCGGCCGGGCAGGTCGTGAGCCAATATGGCAACCGGCTCGCACTGGAGGCCATGGGTGCGATCAAGCGCAGGTTTGAGCAGTACCTGATGGCTTGACGGGGAAAGCCGAACCACGCGGACGAACCACGCGGATGAACCACGCCAACCCCGAGCGCAGCCTCAGTCAGGAATGGGTCGCCCTGCAAGACAACTTTGTCCAGTTTGAACGTGCGGCACTCACCATCAAACTGCTTGCCATCGTCTTGACAGCGCTCGGTGTGTTGATGAGTCTGGGTGCTGATTGGCTGTGTGGCCTGCTGGCGGTCTTGTGGTTGCAAGAAGGCATTTGGCGAACTTCGCAGGCCCGCGTCGGGCAGAGGATTTTGCGCGTGGAAACTCTTTTGTCCCAACCCGCTGACGCACTCGAAGCAGCGAAATGCAAGCTGTTTCAACTGCATTCGGAGTGGCTGGCTACGCGCGCATCCGGATCGGGTTTGTTGCGTGAATATGCCGCCAACGCCCTCAGACCAACGGTGGCTTTCCCTTACGCGGTGTTGCTTGTCGGGGTCGTGTTTACCGCGCTGATGCTGGGTGCGGGCTGATGTTCGAGGCCATCCGTGGCGGCAGGTGCAGGATCCGACGGGGTTTGATCGCCTTGCTTGTTTTCGGCGCGTTGCTGGCTGTCGAGGCCACGCAACACGCCGCGCCACCGGTCTCACCGCGTGCCGTCATTCCGCCGGCGCAAAATTTCCCCATTAACGCCAAATGGGTGCAGACGGGCCAGGGCCGTCTGCCGATGCCCCCGGGTACCCCTGCTGCGCATGCCAGCAGCCTGCTGGTGATGCCGCCGGGCCATCGTTGTGCGCTCATGGCGTTCTGGTTCGCGGGTAGCCGCGAAAGCGCGCCCGACGTTCAGGTTGCGCAATCCTGTTTCATGCGCAGCACCCAGGCATGGACGGAGGCGGCCTTTGTGGTGAACCGCCAGGAAATGGGCAAGCTGCTGGGTTTTGGACTGCGCCGCCTGGGCAACCCGGTCGCCTGGCTGGACGCCAACGGGCGGGTTCACCTGTTTGTGGTGGCGACGGGGCCAGGCGGCTGGGCCTCGAGCCGCGTTTTGCACGTGCGGCAAAACAATCCCCCAGCCGAGGCGCAAAAAGTCGTTTTCAACGCGCCACGCATCCTGCCGCTGGCCTGGGGGTGGAACCTCAGCCACTTGGTGCGTGGCGCCCCATTGGCGCTGGAAGATGGCGGCATGGTGCTGCCGGCGTATTTTGAGCTGGGCATCAAATATCCGGTGGCGCTGCGATTTGACGAGAACGGCGAATTCACTGGCGCAGCGCGTATGTCCGGGCGCAAAAACATTCTGCAACCGACCTTGATTCCCCTGAACGCCAGGCACTGGCTGGCGCTGATGCGTGACACACGGATTGGCGGCAAAATTGCTGTTGCGCAAACAGCTGACGGTGGCCAGACCTGGCGCGATCTGGACGATCTGGGTTTGTCCAATCCGGACTCCTCGGTTTTTGCCACTACGCTGGGCCCCTGGCACTTCCTGCTGGCCCACAATTCGTCTCCCAGGTCGCGTCAAGTGCTGGACTTGAGCGAATCCGGCAACGGCATTGACTGGCGACGCATTCATACTCTGGCCAAAGACGATGTTGCCAGCGACGGTGCAACCGGCAAGGCGGCAGAGTTCTCCTACCCGGCGATGGTGTGGGCCGAAGGCAAGTTGTGGGTCAGCTACACCGAGCAGCGTACCCACATTGCCTGGCAGCGTTTTGAAATGGAAAAATAAACGTGACCGAGACGCTTCAAAACTTGTCGCCCTGGTGGTCGACACTGATGCCGGTTTGGCCCAACGCGAGTTTGTTGCGCTGGGCGCAGCCCGTGTTTTGGGCGGTGGTGCTGGGGTTTCTTGCTTTACTGCCGTTTTCACGCGCTTCGACGACGACGCGGCGGCTGGCGATGCTGGTTGCCATGGCCTGGGCCTTCGTTCCGGGCGCCTGGTCACCCACCTGGTGGTTTGGGCTGGCATTCCAGTTGCCCAGCTGGACCACCGTGTTGTTGTGCTTTGCGGAATGCGTGGCGGCCTGGCGGCCAGCGGTGGCGTTCGATCCCGCAGCAACCGCCAAGCGCGCCGCTAGCGGCTGGTCCACCGGCCCATCCACCGCCACATCCCTCGGCATATTGACCTGGCTGGCTTTGCCTCTGGGAATTGTGTTGTTGCTGGACATGTTCATCCTGTTGCCGTTGGCCGTCTACCGCTGGGGTTTTGGCCCCCTGGCATTGGCCGTGATGCTGGCCCTTGTCACGCTGGTGTGGGTCATGGCCCGGGGCGCGGCAAACCGGCGCGAAGCTGCCCTCGTCTTGATGGCGCTGGCGCTGTTTGTAGTGACCCGGCTTCCCACCGGCAATGTTTTTGACGCGGTAATCGACCCGTGGCTTTGGCTGGTGTTGTTGGCAGGCGCCGTGCGCCAAGTGGTCAACGCAATGCGGTCACGATCCACTCGCGGCTGAACAACCAGTTCAGCGACCACAGATTGGCGCTGGTAATGTCGCCACTTTTATGGCGCTCTTTGACAATCCAGCGCGACGTTATCACCTGGCAATCCGGGCGGCACGGCGGCTCGTTCTGCGATGGGTCGGCCTGGCCCCAAACCACGGCGTCGTGCTGCTGCAGCAGCTCGGCAAGTTTGGCGTTGCTGGCGGCGTCCCCTGCCGTCATCACTGCCATGTCAAAAGGCACGATGCGGTTGCCCGGCAGCAGGAATTCAAAACGTTCCCATTGAGCGTTGAAGTTGCTGGGCACGGCGATGGATTTGGGGTTGGGGCTTTGCCTGGCAGCGTCGCCGTATCGTCCCTGTGGGCCGTCCAGCGGCGCCACGGTAAGCCCAAAGGCGCCATAAAACACCAGGCAGGCGGCGACCGTGCAGGCGCGGGTCCAGGCGGGTTTGGCCACAGAGGCGACGAGCAAAGTGGCAACCGCAGCCAAGGCCATGGCGGTGGCGAAAAACTCGAACGGGGTTGAAATCTGCACTTCAAACATCACCCAGGCGATGCGGCCCAGCACCAAGGCGGCGGCAAGGATCAGGCAACCCGAGGCCAAAAACCAGCCGCGCGAGATGCGCGGCCACCAAAGCGCGATCACAATCGCCAGCGCCGGCATCGCCGGAATGACGTAACGGGCAGAACGTTGGCTGGGCAACATAAAGACCAGCACCCACACCACCAGCCAGGCCAGCAGGATGGGCGCGTGGGGCGGCCAGCTGGCCATGGCCGTGCGGTTTTTGTACGCAGCCACGCCCAGGCCCACCACCACAAAGGCCAACAACCCGGCGTTCTCCACATACGCCAGCAGTTGCGCCCACATGCTGGAGCCACCGCCATAAACAGCCTCGTGCCAATAACCCACTTTGTCGCCCATCTTGCCGATGTTTTCGCCGACGACGAACTCCCGCCAAACGGCGGCCGGGTCCGGGTCAAACACGAACCACAAGGCAAACACGCCGACACCGATCACTACCGCCACACCGGCTTGCAAGCTGATTGCGAACAGCGATTTAAGGCTGAAATTGGCACCCGTGAGCAAGCGGGCGCACCACCACGCAGCGGCCGCAGGCGCGATCAAGGCGAAGGATTTGTACGCCGAACCCAGGCCCCAGGTGAGCCCCGTGAAAATGATGAATGCTACTAAAAAAGGAGCATACAAATTAATATATTCGACGGCCTCAAGGCTTTTTTTCTTGAACTTTTTGAACAGAAGGCCAAACATCGGCAAGGCCAGCCAAAAAGTTTCTGCCGCGCTGGTGAGGTAGGGACGCCCATAACGAAAGCTGCTGAAGAAGGCCAAATACAGACAGGCCGACAGCAGTGCGCGGCGCTTGTCCTGTGTGATCAGGTGAACTGCCCAGGCGACCAGCCCCGTGGTCAAAAAAGTGTAGGTCAGACTGGGGCTGCGCAGCGCCGCCAGGTGCCAGGTGCGGCCCCAATCGCCCGCCACCATCGCCTGCCAAAACAACAGCGGAGGCTTGGTGTTGCGCATGTTGGGCAGGTCTGACACCAGCGGCAGCCAGTGGCCGGAGGCGGCAGTGAGCCGTGCAATGTGCGCGTAAACCAATTCATCGCCATTGGTGGGCACATACTGGCCACCGATGCCCAGGCAATAAACGGCAACGCCTAGGGCGAGCAAACCCATCCAGAGATAAAGATCAGCTCCCGGGCCTTTGAATTTTGCGCTTTCAGCTGGCATTTGGGCAACAAACCAGATTAACGCCGCATGCGTCCAAGGCTGAACGTCCAGCGGTCATTGGCGAGGAAATTGATGACGCTGGCGGCAACGATGGAGACGATGTTGGCTAAGCGGTAATCCATGCTGTGCGAGAGCCAGATCGTCGCCCCAAACTGAAACGCCATGCCAAACCAGGATGCCACGCAATAACGCCCGAACTGCACGCCGAGCCGTTTGAGCAAGGGCGCCTTGGGGGCGCCAAGTTCCAGCGCCAGCGCGTCGCGCCGGTCGCCCCAGGTCCACAGGCGGTTCCAGGCGAAATTGTTCAGCGTGGCGATGAAAATGGCCAGCGCCAATGACACGGCGAGCCGAATTTTTTCCGCGCCAATGCCGTCAAAGAGGTAACTTTGGGCCAGGTACAAAACAGCGATATTGACCACCGTGCCGGAGGCGCCAACAATGCCGAATTTGATGTACCGAAATTTTTTGAGCCACCCGGCGAGGGTGGCGATTTTGGCG
>JANNYX010000565.1:0-9393 GCA_031410295.1 Rhodoferax sp. | reverse complement strand
CGCCAGCAACGCAATGGCCAACGGGCAAGCAGCAAGCAGTGTGCGAACAGTCATCAGAATCTTTGATACTGGGTGTAGAGGCTACTGAGAATCACGGAAGTCAATGCCGGCCACCCCAAATGAAGCCACTAGCCAACCAGTTTAGTTTCCAAGCCAACCTTTGAGCTCCTCGGCGTGTGCCTGCTCATCGCTCAAAATGTCCTCAATCAGGCGCCGAGTTGTGGAGTCTTTGGTGCCAATCAAGGTAACCATCTGGCTGTAGGCTTCAATGGCCACTAGCTCGGCTGTCAAATTGGCTTCAATCATGGCCGTCAAATCGACTGAATCGTTGTAGGCAGCATGGCTACGCGCCAGCAGTGAATCAGGTGAAAAATCAGGTTCACCACCGAGTTGAACGATTCTCTTGGCAATGCGATCCGCATGGGCCGATTCTTCGTTGGCATGAACCAGGAACTCTTCAGCGATTTTTGGTGACGCCAATCCATTGGCGGTGAAATGGTGGCGCTTGTAACGCAGTACACAAACCAGTTCGGTGGCGAGTGAGTCGTTGAGAAGTTTGATGATGTCTTTGCGCACGGCATCGTTGTTGAGGTTTGCTGATGCGCCGCCATTGTTTTTAATGGCGTTTATGGCGTCTTCGTCCAACACAATTTGCTCGTGGGCAGCAGGGCGAATCGGTTGCACTTTGCCGTTGTCTTTGACCGTCATGAGGGAATCCTTCGCTGTTCAATTGCAATTGATGCATACGCTGCACCATCTTCATAACAACTGTAAAACCAGGCGTGCTGCAGAACCGTCGGTGTGAATCCCTAGTTGATGTAGGACGTTGCCTCACTCAATAGTTGCTGGTTTGGTTTTTTCACTTTGTTTTTGATCTACCGGCAGCGGGATTACATAGACGCCAGATTCCTTTAGCACCGCCCATTGCAGTTTTTCACCTACCTGCAAAAGTTGGGCTTTCCATTTTTTGGTTTCGGCGAGGGCTGCGGTGGGGGTGGCTCTGACGAGGATGAATCGCCATAAGAATGCGTCACGCCGCAACGTGATTTCTGCGCCAGGCCAATGTGCAGGCAGGCATGGATCAAATGACAAATTGCTTGCATCCTGGCGCAACCCCAAGATTGATTCGACTGCCGCCCGGTGCATCCAGCCAGCGGCGCCCGTGTACCAACTCCAACCGCCACGGCCAACGTAGGGCGGCTGACTGCATACATCACCAGCCATCACATAAGGTTCAGCGCCATAGACAAGACCATGGGATGCATGTTCGGAACGGTGTGCGGGACTTAAATAGGTGAAGTACCTGTAGGGGGTATCGGTGTCGCGCACATTGTTCAAGCCGTCGACTGGATCGGCAACGGCAAACTTGGCCTGAGCCATCATTGCCCATGCACCTGCATGGGAATATTGACCGCCGTTTTCGCGAACCCCAGGAGGATAGGCCTGGATGTAGCCCGCGCTGGGCAGGGCTTGAGAAAAAGGCGGATCGATCAAGCGAATCAGGCCGGCCGGGGCATCCACCAAATATTTTTCCATGGCCTCAAGCGAGATGCGCTGCATGGTTGCGGGAGCCACATCAGACAACACGGCCCAGGATTGAGCTATCAGGTCGATGCGACCTTCCGAGTTTTGTCTTGAGCCGAGCGGCTGGCCGTTGTCGAAAAATGCGCGCTTGAACCACTGTCCGTCCCAGCCGGCACTCAACAACGCCGCTTTCCAGCCGTTTGCCGCGCGCAACCAGATTCTCACGCGTTCCTTTTCACCCCGTTCATGGGCTAGGGGCACGATTCCTGCCACCAAGTCACTCAAAAACCAGCCCAACCACACCGATTCGCCACGGCCTTCAATGCCAACCCGGTTCATGCCGTCATTCCAGTCGCCACTGCCCATCAACGGTAGCCCATTTGCGCCAACCCGCAGGCTGCGATCAATCGCGCGCGCGCAGTGCTCGAAAATTGTCGCTGCCGTATTTGCAACCGAGGGAATGAAATAAGCATCCTCCGCGCCTTCAGCAATTTGCGCGCCTTCAATAAACGGGACCGCTTCATCGAGCAGTGTTTTGTCGCCGGTAGCACGCAGGTAGTGAACCACCGCATAGGGAAGCCACAACAAGTCGTCACTGAACCGGGTTCGCACGCCTGCCCCAAAAGGCGAATGCCACCAGTGTTGAACGTCGCCTTCCGCAAACTGCCTGGCAGCGTTAGCGATAATCTGCCGCCTCAGCATTGCAGGCTCAGCCCAAACCAGAGCCATGGCGTCCTGGAGTTGATCGCGAAATCCGGTGGCTCCCCCCGCCTGGTAAAAGCCGGCCTTGGCCCACAGGCGGCAAGACACCGTTTGGTACAAGAGCCACCGGTTGACCATCACATCAAATAGTGGATCAGGGGTTTTCACGGTTGTTGCACCCAAGAGTTGATCCCAATGAGCGCGCACGTCGTTGATTCGCTTCTGAGCCGACGCTTGCGTGCCCTGCATTGCCAAATCTTTGGCCTTGGCGGGGCTTGCGGCATATCCAATCAAGAAAATTCGATCTTTGGTTTCACCGGGTGCCAAAGTCAACCGGCTTGACAGCGCGGCGCAAGGGTCCATTCCCGCGCCACTTTGCTGGGCAAAATGGTCGGGCAGGACAAATGCTCCCCGTGCATCAAAGAACTCGCGACGGTCGCAGGTCCAGTCTTCATCATCGTCAGTCATTCCAACCAATGTGAAAAAAGCGGTTCCATCTCCAAAGCCTCCGGACCGATCATTCTGTGTGCACAACAGGCCCGACATTTTTTGCTCTGCCGAGCGTTGGAAAAACCGGCTCGTCGACACTGTTCTTCGATCCAGGCGATTGGCGCCCATGATCCACTCGGCGACACCGACAACGCGTAGGCGAACACTGCGGGTTCCCTGGTTTGAAATCTCAAGGTGAATCTGTTTGATGTTTTTGTTCAGGTCAACACACCAGGAGACTCTCACAGCCAGGTCACCCCGTCGGTGTTGGATGGCGGTGTATCCCTGCCCATGACTGACGTCATAAACGACGTCTTGCGCAGCCCAAGCGTTGGGCGAAATACTCCATGTCTCCAGTGTTCTGACGTCTTGAAGCAAGAACCATTCTGAGGGCGGGTCGCCCACCGGATCGTTTGACCACCCAGTCAACTGATTCATTCGACTGTTGTTTGCCCAGGTATAACCACCTCCGGTTTCTGAAATTTGCATGCCGAATTCGGGGTTGGCAATCACGTTGATCCACGGACGCGGCGGCCTCTTTTGGAGATGTACGACAAACCGGTACTCGCCGCTCGATGCGTCAAATTTTCCGTTTGAGGCAATGGCTTCTGAGAGTGGCGCCCGAGATACAGGAATTGGCAACCTTGAAGTGGCATGCCTTCGTTCAAAGGCATCTTCATGCAGCGCAATCCAGTCGCGGATATGGTGCAAAAAGGGGCGACCGTCGGCGCTGATGTGGACGCGGGACAGTCGTTGGAGCGTGGAGCGTTCATCCGCAGACAGTTCACCCGTGCGCAGTGCATGCACATCTGTGCACGGTACACCAGGTTGGGCAGCGCTGATCGCCACGTGGGCATCACGCAATGCGGCAATTTCTCTCTGCAGAACCATCAAGTAGGAGGAAGGCTCCCCATTGAGTACAACCAGATCACATGCAATACCTCCCCAGGCCCAAACGCGCAACGCTTGTATCAAAGTACGGATTAATCCAAGACTCTGGGGCGTTGCCGCCGAAACCAACACAATGGGACGGTCTCCAGAAATTCCGAAGCGCCACAGCAGCCGTCGGTCGCATACGTCACTGGCCGCACCAATGGAATTCAACTGCCGTACGTGAGGATGCGCCAGACTGGAAGTCAGAGCTGTCGTCAGTGACTGAATTGCGGCCAAATTTTCTGCACTAAGCCCCAACGCCCGCAATCGAATCCCGGTCAGTGTTGCGGACATCAACGAAGCGCGCTGGACATGAATTTGCTGACTGTATTTGTCCATAACAGCATGCAAGGTAGCGACTGTGTCTGACGCGGCTGTCGCAAACGTCAGTTGCACCATGGCATGGGGCGGGATTTCCACGGTGACTGCCAAAACGCACACCGGGTCTAAACCAGTTACGAGGGCGACACTGTGATTCGATGGGCCAAGACCTGTGACCGGTTTGGATAAGGTCGCAGTGGGTTCCAAAAATCCACGCGGCCCGCTTGCAACACGGTTGCGGCCAAGCCAACGATGGCGGTCAACTTGAATGGCAAGGTTTTCTGGCTGAGATTGAGTTTCGACCAGGAAATGCGCCAAATTCAATTCCCGCTCATTGGCCAGCCGGGGCTTTCGTTTGAAAACGAGCGCCTGTTGTCCCGGCATCCACTCCCCGCTGATGAACAAATTGCTGAACGCGGGATGGGCTTCATCCGAGGCGGGGCTTGCCAGGGTGACCTCGAACGCCGAAATTAATTCCAACGCCAAAGGGTGATCGCTCGTATTGCGCAACTCCACCTGCCGAAATTCAATGTCGTCTTCGGGGCTCACCCAAACTGTGACGTGCGACGTCAGATCTGGCCGTTCGCCGTCAAAGCATACCCTGTCGGCGTGAAAAATGCTCTTGTAATGCATTCGAGTGTCTGGCGCCGGGTGCTGAGTCAGGGAATGAATTCTTGATGGAAATGCATGGTCTGCATCGCCCTGGTTGCGGCCGGATCGGCGCAAATAAAGAAACGAACCGTAGGCATCTCGCAGCGCGTCATCCCGCCAACGTGTGATCCCCGCCTGCTCCCAGCGGCTCCATCCTGCGCCATTGGCCCGCAGGGTCACGCTGTAACGCCCATTGCTCAATACATGGGTCGGTTCTACAGCGTTGGCACCCGGCTGGACTTCACGCAGTAGCCCCGGCGGTCGCCGCTGCACCATTGTGTGCGGTGCGTCCGGTGCCCGTGCAGACAAAATCGAAATTCCCCGCGGCGCTTTCTCGTGCAATAACGAGGCGACTGCCTCAATATGAGGGTCAGACATGCCCCAGCGCTGCGCCAAACCGTCCAACAGCACATTGGCCAGCGCGACGATCGTCATTCCTTGATGGTGCGCCATAAATGCGCTGACCGGCGTGTATCGGTCAGATCCAGACTGCCTTGCGGGAGAGAAATCAATCGCCTCAATGAACCCATATTGACCACGGGCAGCCATGGATTGGAGCACCTTCAAGTTGCGCGTTGACAAGGTCGGTGCGACCTGAGCGGCCAGTGCCGTGGCGTAAGGTGCTACCACCAATTCAGCCGTCGGCGTTCGCCGCAGGGCCAACCGGGGGGCGCCTTGTGCTGCATATTGGTAAGCCAGTGTGTGGTCTCTTGCCGCATAGGCTGACTCCGAAAACCCCCAAGGGACGTCTTGTTTTTCTGCATAGGCGATTTGTTCTGCGAGGGCAACAAGACTGGCGCTTCTTAATACGCTGCCGTGCGGCTCCTCAAGAATCAGTGTAGGCATCAGATATTCAAACATTGAACCCGACCATGACCGCAAGCCGGATTTAGAGCCGCTGGCGAAAAATGGCCGACCTAACACTGCCCAGTGCCGCACCGGCACATCTCCCTTAGCTATGGCCAATAAACTCGTCAACCGGGCTTCGGAAGCAAGGAGGTCGTAAAAGGACGCGTCGAGTTGCTGCTCGGACACCCGCAGTCCAATGTGGAACAGGTGACGTCTCGCGTGGTAGAGGATGCCAAAGTCAGGTTGCCAGGCGAGCATTTCGCACTCTTGGGCCAAGGAGCGCAACTGATCCGCTTCGCCATCCGAAGGCGATCCTTCTGGTTTTTCGGCCAGCAACAAGCAAGCCTGAGTGACAGCTAACAAATGGCCACTAAGGTTTCCGCTGTCCACAGTTGACACATAGGCCGGGGGCAACGGGGCCAAGGTTTGTGTGTCGTACCAGTTCAGAAAGTGGCCATGGTGGCGCTGCAATTTCGACAAAGTCGCCAGCGTAGAGGAGATTCGACCAATCATTTGCTTGCGTGTGATCCAGCCAAATGCCTGCGCACAAGCCACACTCAGCAAGTACATGCCAATGTTGGTTGGCGATGTCCGATGGGCCACCATGTCATGCGGCGTGATCTGCAAATTGTCTGGAGGCAGATCGTTGTCGGCTGGTCCGACGCAGCGCTCGAAATAACCCCAGGTCTCGTGCGCGACCGCTTCCAAATAGGTTTTATCCTGGTTTGTCAACTCTGCAGTTTCGGTACCGGGCTTGCTAAACCACCAGATCCAAAGTGCCGATGCCGCCCAGGTTAGGCACAACACGCCACTTAGGATCGGAAACGGTGTGCTGCTGGCAAGAAGTGCGAAAAAAATGATCAGAGAAATGACTGGCATCCGCCAGTGCCTTCGCACCAATACATCCAGATCATTGGATGCCTTTCTTTGTGCAGCTTCAGCGGTGGTCCACTGAAGTAGATTGCGGTGGCTGAAAAGCATCCTATAAACAGCGCGGGCTATGGCGTCCAGCGCCAAAAGCGACTGGTGCAATAACTGAGTCAGGTACCAGATGCCGCCACCGATTGCACGTACCAGGTCAACGGCCGCCAGACGATAGAAAAGTACCCGAGCCAGATTATTGTGGTTGGAGGTAAACGCAGCCATCGCCCCCAAAACGGGTCCCGCACAGAAAGCTGCAATCAGGAGCGTCAGTGCTGTCCACGGCGAAAGTACATGCCCGCTTAGTGATAGCAAAAGCAAACCCAGGGACATCGGTGCGACCAGCGAGCGTCGCAAGTTGTCAAACATTTTCCACCGGTTGACGGCCGGTGTCGGGAAGTCTTTTGGGCTAAGCAGGAAAGGAACTAGTTGCCAGTCGCCGCGAATCCACCGGTGAGCGCGCGACGCGGCAACGTCAGAGTGGAAAGGAGCATCTTCAATGACACTGATATCGGTGACGGCAGCACATCGCACCAGGGAACCTTCAAACAAGTCGTGGCTCAGCACCTTTCCCTCTGGCAGACGACCGGCCAAAACGGTATGCAAGGCGTCAACATTGAGCAGGCCTTTGCCAGTAAATGTGCCCTCGCCAAAGACGTCTTGGTAAACCTCTGAGGAGGCGGCGCTGTAGGCATCAATTCCCGGTTGACCGGCAAATAACCAATGAAAAAGAGTGAGGTCGTTGGCGCCGGGTAATGGGGTTACGACGCGAGGCTGGAAAATGCCGTACCCTGAAACCACGCGTCGCGTGTTCACATCGAACTGTGGGTAATTTTGCGGGTGTGCCGCCACGCCTAACAATTCGCGTAAATTGCCCGGGGGCAATTGAGTGTCACTGTCTAGCGTGAGAATGTATCGGGTACCTGGTGCAATACGGGAGATCTGGCCCAGATCGAGGAAACCGCGAATGTCACCAAGTGCCAGAGTTTCAGCCAACTGAGCCAGTTTTCCTCGCTTGCGCTCCCATCCAATCCAGGCTTGTTCGGAATCGCTGAAGGTCCGTTTTCTATGAAGCAAAATGAAGCGTGGGACTTCTCTGGAATCCTGGGAGTAACGGCGATTGAGTGTTTCGAGCTGCCGTATTGCCTCGCTCAGCAGCTCCTGGTCAGTGTTTAGCTCGGGTGTGCTGGCATCGGTCCAGTCCGTTAGCAACGCAAACTGTGCGTTTCGTTCGGGGTTGGCAAGGTAATGCATCAACAACCTGTGAACCAGACTTTGTGCGGTCGTGTGACTGGTTAGCATCGCCGGAATGACCACAATGACGCGCTGTTGTGGTTCCAAACCGTTCGCCAAAGCGAGGCGCGGCAAGTGCTCTGGTCGAGCAGACTCGCTAATTAGGCGGTTGATTACGGCAACCACTGCCTCTGACGCCGGAAACACCATCAAGATCAATGCTAAGACGCTAAACCAGTCCAGTGCCAAAGGCTTGATTTGTCCACCTGGGTGAAACACAATGCCGGAAACCAACGCCGCGGTGGCCAAAATCATTGCACAGAGATAAGCCGGCAATGCAATTGACCGGAGGCGACGTTTCCAATTTGCAACCCTTGGCACGCGAGCGCCAAGCGATTGACACAAGGCTTGGCAGCCTTCACCCTTCAGCCAATAACTTGCAACAGCGTCTGGGCCATGAGCGTCGGTATTGTTACTCATCAGCTTCAAAAGTCGTTGTGCCACTACAACCTCACGTTGGCCAGTTTGACGAGACAAGCGTTCGATGCTGTGCAGAGTTTGGTCGCGCGTCGCAGTGTCTTCAGCTGCAAATAGCGCAGAAGTCAACATCAGTCGCATCAGAGAGCTGCTTCGGTCAATGATGCCGGTCCAATCTGCGGCACTGATGGCCCTGAGCGACTTGACGGCATTGCTCAGGCTGAGATTGTCGGCCGCCTGATCCACGGGTTGTTGCGCCTGAACCGACGCCAGATCGGGCAAGACAATGTGAATCCATTCCAAGTAACGGGTAGCGCCGTCGGCAAGTGCCGGTCGATCCAGAAGTCGAAGCGCCAATTGGGCGAGAAATACCTTGCCGACACCACGTTGGTTGAGTAGGCCGAGCAATTCGTCCAACTGCTGGACCGAGTGCAGTTCAATTCTGTCCGCGCAAAGATTTGCGATCTCGCGGGCAGCCTTGTTGGTTGCCACCCTTTCCGCCAAGCGGCGCAGATTTTCGACCAGAACTACCCGCAATGTGGTTGGCATTGCCCAAAGTTCGCTCAAATTTAGTTCGCGCGTTTCTTCGTAGGCACTTAAAAAGTGGACATATAGCGCTTCCTCAAAAGCGCTGTCGGTATGCGCCACGAATGCCCAGGCTATGCCGTAAACACGCGGAAGTCCTGCTAACGGCTCATCCTGCAGAATCGGCAAGGTGCGAAAGTAACTGCGGGGCAAGCCTTCGTGAATTTCCCCGATCTGCGCTTCAATTAGGTGAAAATTGTCTAGAAGCCATTCTGCAGCCGGACTAATGTCGTAGCCTGTGAACGCTTGAAGGCTGATGTAGCGGTGTGCTTCCCGCAAAGTCCGCATGTTGCTTCGAAGGCGTGGGAAAAAATTCGCCAATAGTGCGCTGCCGCGCGCAGCGCGATGTGTCGCGCCAAGGCTGCGACCATGCTGCGCGAATCTTTGTTGTCCGAAAATTTCAGAGCGAATGGGGGTCTGTACAGAACCTCGCCGGCCATCCAACATCTCGCACAAAACCCTAGGCGCCCCCGTAACCAATCGACCCAGCGCGGACAGAGGCATGACCTATATGATCACAGAAACCAAGCCAATCAGAACCGCGAAGATGAACATGCTGGTCACAATGCGTGCGGAAATAAATCCGTTTACTGACTCTGCAACGCAACGCATCGCAAATAATCGTCGGTGCGCGCCCCGGCAGTGATTCAGATGTTCACCAAGTGCAAACAACTCCATCGGCGACGTATCGGCTGCGCTGCTTAAGGA
>JANNYX010000564.1:0-11301 GCA_031410295.1 Rhodoferax sp. | reverse complement strand
CTTTGTCGAGAACACCATCGCGGCGGTGAAGGGCCGTGGCATCTGCGCCTTCCACACCGAAGGCGCGGGCGGCGGCCACGCACCGGACATCCTGCGCGTGGTGGGCGAGGACAACTTCCTGCCCTCCTCCACCAACCCGACCATGCCCTACACCGTCAACACACTCGATGAACACGTCGATATGTTGATGGTCTGCCACCACCTCGACCCTGGCATCGCCGAAGACCTGGCCTTCGCCGAAAGCCGCATCCGCAAAGAAACCATCGCGGCTGAAGACGTGTTGCATGACCTGGGCGCCATCAGCATGATGAGCAGCGACAGCCAGGCGATGGGGCGTGTGGGGGAAGTCATCATCCGCACCTGGCAGACGGCGCACAAGATGAAGCAGCAACGCGGCTGGCTCAAGCCATCCGACGGCAAACCGGTGGACGCGTTGGAGAGCGCACACCACAACCCGCGCAATGACAACTTCCGCGCTGCGCGGTATATCGCAAAATACACCCTGAACCCGGCCATTGCCCACGGTATCAGCCACGAGGTCGGCAGCATTGAAGTCGGCAAGTGGGCCGACCTGGTGGTGTGGAAACCAATGCTGTTTGGCATCAAGCCGGCGCTGGTATTGAAGGGCGGTTTCATCGCGCTCGCAGCGATGGGCGACGCCAATGCCTCTATTCCGACGCCACAACCGGTGCACTACCGGCCCATGTTTGGCGCTTTTGGCGGCGCGGTGTCGCGCGGCTCCCTCACTTTTGTGTCCAAAGCCGGTTTGAACGCCGGCATTAAGGAGCGCTTCGGTCTGGCCAAAACCCTGAGTGCCGTCAAAGACATTCGCGCTGTGCGCAAGCAACACATGATCCACAACAGTTACCTGCCCAAAATGGAGATCGACGCGCAAACCTATTCGGTGCGTGCCGACGGCCAGTTGTTGACCTGTGAGCCGGCGGTCAGACTGCCGATGGCGCAGCGTTACTTTTTATTCTGATGGTCCACGTCCACAAATGTATTCCCCAAGGCGCCGGGCTGGCTGCGGTGCTGCTCAAACGCGCGCCGACCATCGAGCTTGAGTGGGATGTGCGCCAGAAAAGCCGTTTTGACGCCATCGACTCGCGCGGCCAACAACTGGGCGTCATTCTTGCGCGCGGCACGGTGGTTCGGGGGGGTGACGTACTGGTCGCTGAAGACGGCTCGCTCATCCGGGTGATTGCGGCCCCACAGGCGGTGCTGCGCATCACCCATTGCCAGGAGCACGGCGCGCCGTTTGATTTGATCCGCGCGGCCTACCACTTGGGCAACCGCCATGTCCCGATCGAGCTCAAGGCCGACCACCTGAAGATCGAACCCGACCACGTGCTGGCGGACCTGTTGCGCGCCATGCATTTGATTGTGCAAGCGGTGGAAGAACCCTTTGAGCCCGAGAGTGGCGCCTATGCTGCGGTCGGTCACACCGCTGCGGCGCAGGCCAACCCTGGGCATGACCATGACCCCGGCCATTCCCACAAGCACTGAACCCAAGCGATGCCGCCAAGATACCAGCCTGATGCAGCTCATGTGGCTGGCGTCACCGGCGCTGCCGGTGGGCGGCTTTTCTTATTCGGAAGGGCTTGAAGCGTTTGTTCACCAGACTGCGCAAGCCACCGAAGCAAGAACCGCCGAATGGCTGGTGGACCAACTTCACCTGACGCTGGCCCGCGCCGAGCTGGCTGTCGTTGCCAAAGCCATCCCCGCCTGGCAACACAATGACATCGAGCAGCTTACACAACTCAACGCCTGGCTGCTGCAAACCCGCGAGAGCAGTGAGTTTCGCGCGCAAACCGGACAAATGGGCCGCTCGCTGCTCGAATGGCTGCGCAACCACACCACGGTGGGCGCGGCGCAAATCGAGGCCTGTGCCGGCATGCCGCCGTGTTACCCCATCGCCTTCGCGCTCGCCGCAGCGGGCACCCGTGCAAACCTGCGCGACTGTCTGCTTGCCTTCACCTTCGGTTGGGCCGAGAACATGACGCAAGCGGCCATCAAATCGGTGCCACTGGGCCAACTTGCCGGCCAACGCATCTTGCAGGCGCTGGTTGCGGAAATTCCCGCCGCCATCGACCACGCATTGAGCTTGCGCGACGATGAACGCCAGGCCTTTTCGCCGATGCTGGCCATCTTCTCGGCGCAACACGAAACCCAATATTCGCGGCTTTTTCGCTCCTAGGAAAATCACTATGTCCAGTCTGCACCACATCAAAAACCGCAGCAAAAAACTGCCGCCGCTGCGTGTCGGCATCGGCGGCCCGGTCGGCTCCGGAAAAACCACGCTGCTGGAGATGTTGTGCAAGGCCATGCGCGACCAATACGACCTGGTGGCCATCACCAACGACATCTACACCAAGGAGGACCAGCGCATCCTCACCGAGAGCGGCGCGCTGGCCGCCGAACGCATCATGGGGGTGGAAACCGGTGGCTGTCCGCACACCGCCATCCGCGAAGACGCCAGCATCAATCTGGAAGCCATCGACCGCTTGCTGGAAGATTTCCCCGATGCCGACATCGTCTTTGTGGAAAGTGGCGGCGACAACCTGGCCGCCACCTTCAGCCCCGAACTCAGCGACCTTACGATCTACGTCATCGACGTCGCTGCTGGCGAAAAAATCCCGCGCAAAGGCGGTCCCGGCATCACCAAAAGCGACCTGTTCGTCATCAACAAAACCGACCTGGCGCCCTATGTTGGCGCCGACCTGGCCGTGATGGCGGCCGATACCCGGCGCATGCGGACGACCGCCAAGGGGTTGAAGCCGTTTGTGATGACGAATTTGAAAACCCTGGTTGGGTTGCAGGAAGTGGTGGCGTTCATAGAACTGCGCGGGATGTTGCTGGCCGAACCGGCGCTATAAACCGATGGCGCCCGCCGCCATGACTCGCCGTCGCCCGCCGTGGCCCGCCGTAGCTCGCCGTCGCCCGCCGCAAGCCGTTGTAGCCGATTCTGTGGTCGGTCAACAGTCCGCAGAAGATACTATTATATATATAGCAAACAATCTATATGTTTAGACGGCCTTATGACGATATTCTTCATGAGTTTTGAAATTGCCCGGCCAAACGGCCTTTTTGGCCTTCTGCGCGATTCTCAAGGCCGCTGCGAGCGATGCTTGAGCCCAGCTAAAATACGCAGGATGGAAGCTTGGCCGAGCGGTTTAAGGCACCGGTCTTGAAAACCGGCGAGGGTTTATCCCCTCCGTGAGTTCGAATCTCACAGCTTCCGCCAAGATTGCGCTTTATCGCACAGTGAACGGCGCCTGATACGGCCGCCCAAACGCGACGCCAGCAACCACGGTGCCGGCTGGCTTCAAGTACATCCGGCCCTGGCGCTGGTTGTTGCGGGTGTCGACAAACGACACCGCGCCCTCTACCACCTCAAAGATCGACAAATCCGCTGGCGCGCCGATCTGCAGCGTGCCGTGTTTCGGGATGCGGCTGATTACGCGTGCGGGCGTTGCCGTGGCCATGCCGAGGACCTCGGGCAGACTAAAACCCATGGCGATGAATTTGCTCATCACCCAAGGCAGGTACGGCATGCCGGGCGAGTTGCCAGAGAAGACATGGATGTCGCTGGAGATTGTGTCGGGCGGGCAACCTTGCGCAATGGCCATTTCGGCCACGGTGTAGTCGAAACTGCCACCGCCATGGCCGACGTCAAACACCACGCCGCGGCGTTTCGCGGCCAGCGCAGCGGGCAACAATTTACCGTCTTGCACGATGTTGGTGAACTGGCCCGCGTTGTTGGGCGCACCGGAATAGCAATGCGTGAGCACGTCGCCTGGGCGCAATAAATCAAGAATTTGCGACATCAGCTCGCGGTCGGCGACGCCGCCGATATGGCACATGATTTTGGCCGGCACGCCTGACATTTCACACGCCTTGATGGCGCGCCTGAGGGGCTCCAGGCCATGCCGCGCGATGACATTTTCACTCATCCGCACCTTGACCCCGAGCACCATATCGGCGTTTTCGGCCACAGCACGCGCCGCAACTTCAGCCTGCGCGTAGTCGATATTGAACAGCTCCGGCACCGGGAAGCCGGCCAGCCCTGCCACGGCGATGTGCACAAAAGCGAACTGGCGCGTGCGCGAGCCGGGCACTGCCAGACGGCGAAACCCGGCAAAGTTGTTGGCGCCTGCGTCACCGGCTGACACCACGGTGGTGGTGCATTGGTGCGCAACCAGTTCGTCGGCCGGGATGCCAATCGCCGAGCCGTAGGGGTAAGTGTGCGCGTGCAGGTCAATCAGGCCGGGGGTCACCAGTTTGCCACCCGCATCCATCACGCGCTGGGCGCGCTCGGGGGCGATGACCTCTTCAATCGCTTCAATCTGGCCGTAACGAAGACCAATATCCCGTTTTCCGGCCAGGTTCTGGCTGGGGTCAAGCACGTTGGCGTTCTTGATCAACAAGTCGAATTTGTCATTCGGCCCCATAGCGGCAAACACGCCGCCGGGCAACATGCCCAACGCGGCCAGTGACGCTGTGGATTGAACAAACTGGCGGCGAGACGGATGGTTCATGCGGGCTCCCGTTAAAAAGCTCAGTATCGCGCCGACCGCGCTGGATCGTCAAATGCATTCTTGCTGCAAGCGCTGATGGCTAAGATCCGGAAATCTGGCTAGACTTGCATGATCGAACGACACTTTTGAGGAACATCCATGAGCAACCATCCCCCGCAAGCCTTTATGGACACAGTTCAGATCGAGCACGATGACTCTGAGGTGGTGCCAGGCAGCGATGCCGATCAGGCAGACTTTGCCGCCACCGTGCAAATTGACGGCGATGTCTGGCCCGAAGCGCCGGACTTTAAAAGCAGTGAAAGCGCGTCACTTTTTGCTGGAACGCAGCCTGGAAAACTGAACGTGGTTTAACCCGCTTTCACTGTTCCACGCTTCCTGGCTTCCCAGCTTGCGAGGCCTCCTGCAACCACCTGGTCCGCAAGTCAGGCCAGGAAGATCGCCTGCAGGTCGTTCAGGAAATCAAAGCCGCGCGCGGTCGGTTTCACCGTCAGGAAATCGCGCTCAATCAGGCCTTTTTTTTCAGCCTCTTCCAGGCCTTGTTGAATCGCCGTCAGCGCCAGGCCGGTGCGTTCAGAAAACTGCGCCAAGGCAAAGCCGTTTTTCAGGCGCAAGGCGTTGAGCATGAATTCAAATGGCAAATCAGCGCGCGGCACTTCGATGTCTTGCGCAACACAAGCGCCAGCCAGCGCCTGCGCCATGTACAGGCGGGGATCGCGAAAACGCACCTGGCGCTGGATGCGGTGCGCAAAACTGAGTTTGCTGTGGGCGCCGGCGCCAATGCCGAGGTAGTCGCCAAATTGCCAATAGTTGAGGTTGTGCCAGGAACGGTGACCGTCGCGTGCAAAGGCCGACACTTCGTAACGTTGCAGGCCCGCGGCAGCGGTCATGGCGGTGATCAGGTCCAACATCTCAAAGGCGGTGTCGTCGGGCGGCACTTGCGGCGGGTGCTTGGCAAACAGGGTGTTGGGTTCGATCGTCAAGTGGTAAATGGAAATATGCGGCGGTGAAAATGCCAGTGTGGTTTTCACGTCGATTGCCAAGGTGTCGAGGGTTTGACCGGGCAGCGCATACATCAGGTCGAGGTTGAAGGTGTCAAAGGCCTGGGCAGCTTCTTCCACGGCGGCGATCGCCTGCGCGCCGTCGTGGACCCGGCCAAGCGCCAACAAGCTGGCATCATTGAAACTTTGCACGCCGATTGAAAGGCGCGTCACACCCGCGCCCCGGAAGGCGCGAAAGCGGTCTTTCTCGAAGGTCCCGGGGTTGGCCTCCAGCGTGACTTCGCAGTCCGGCGCGAGGCGCACGCGGGCGCGCACGTCACCCAGCAGGCGGTCAATCGACGCCGGTGAAAACAGGCTCGGGGTGCCACCGCCGATAAAGATGCTGTGCACCGGGCGGCCCCAGATCAGCGGCAGGGCGGCGTCCAGGTCGGCCATCAGCGCATCCAGGTAGTGCTGCTCAGGCAGATTGGCTGGGTCCAACTCGTGCGAATTGAAATCGCAATAAGGGCATTTTTTCAGGCACCAAGGCAGGTGGATGTACAGCGACAGCGGCGGCAAAGCGGCCAGTTGCAAGGTGCCAGGACGCAGGTAGTGGCCGATGTCCGGCAAAGGGCCCTGGCGTTGGGCCGGTTTTTCTGCATGGATCGGGATCACTTCGCTCACCCTCGTGTGGCGCCCAGCAACCAGTTTGAGCGCATGAGTTCCACCATCGTCCGCGCCGCCTGCCCGCGATGGCTGATGCCGTTTTTCACAGCCACGGGCAACTGGGCAAAAGTTTTGCCGTACTCGGCAATCCACATCACCGGGTCAAAACCGAAACCACGGTGGCCGACAGGTTGCTGGGTAATTTCTCCGACCGCGCGTCCCACGGAAATCAGGGGCTCCGGATCAAGCGGATGGCGCACCGCCACGAGCGTGCTTACCAGCGCGGCACGGCGGTTGGCGATGCCCTTCATTTGCTCAAGCAAGGCCGTCACATTGTTGTCGTCGCTTTTGGCATAGCCGAATTGGGTCGCGTAAAAAGCCGTGTCGACACCCGGCAGGCCGTTGAAGGCATCGACGCACAGGCCAGCGTCGTCAGCCACTGCAGCAAGGCCGCTCATTTGTGCCGCATGGCGGGCTTTGGCCAGCGCGTTTTCAACAAAGGTTCGGTAGGGTTCCGGCGCTTCCGAAATTCCAAGTTCCGCCTGGCTGAGCAGTTGCACGCCCAAGGGTGCGAACATCACCTGGAGTTCAGCCAGCTTTCCTGGATTGTTGGACGCCAAAACGAGTTTCATCATCCATCATGCTTGCCGTTGCAGGGCCATCAATTCAACAATGCCCTTCTCGGCCAGAGCGAGCATGGCGTTCATTTCGGCGCGCGAAAACGCGGCACCTTCGGCGGTGCCCTGCACTTCAACGAAATGCCCGGCGCCGGTCATCACCACATTCATGTCGGTGTCGCAGGCCGAGTCTTCGGTGTACTCCAAATCCAGGAGTGGCGTGCCTTGCAGCATGCCAACGGAAATGGCCGCCACCTGCGCGGTGATGGGCGAAGCCGCCAGTTTGCCGTTAGCCATGAGTTTGCTCACGGCGTCTTGCGCCGCCACAAACGCACCTGTGATGCTGGCGGTGCGGGTGCCGCCGTCGGCCTGGAGCACGTCGCAATCGAGCTGCAAGGTTCGCTCACCCAGTAATTTGAGATCAAATACGGCACGCATGGACCGGCCAATCAGGCGCTGGATCTCCTGGGTGCGGCCGCTTTGTTTGCCGCGCGAAGCCTCGCGGTCACTGCGGGTGTGGGTGGCGCGCGGCAACATGCCGTATTCGGCCGTGACCCAACCTTCGCCGCTGCCACGTTTGTGCGGCGGCACTTTCTCTTCGACCGATGCGGTGCACAAGACCTTGGTGTTGCCAAATTCAATCAGCACCGAGCCTTCGGCGTGGATGGTGTAGTTGCGGGTCATGCGCACCAAGCGCAAGGCGTCGGTTGCACGCGCGTTGGCGCGGAGGTAATCAGTCATTGGTCAAACCTGGGTCAGTAAAAAAATTCAGAGGAGGTACAGGCAGGCTGCGCCAAACCCTGGCGTCGCTCGCACTAAGGTTTGCGCGAGGCCGAGCGTTTGATGGCGTCATTGATCTCGGCGATCGAACGTTCTATGGCCTCTTCATCCATGTCGTCCAGGTCGGCAAGTTCTGCTTCCATCGGGTCGATCTGCATGGTTGAAGAAAAACCACCGTCCTCAATGTCTTCCGTGGATATGTTGCCCCGCGTGACCTCAAGACCCGCCGGCGTCTCCCACTCGAAGGCGATGATAGTGACGTTATCGCTGGTGCCCTTGGCTTTTGCCAGCGCTGATTCGATGAGATCCGGCACTGAAAGCGGGATCGGCTTGCCGGCCATTTGCTGCACGATGTCAGGGTCAGCAACACTGCTCCACAGGCCATCAGAACACAGCAGCACGCGGTCGCCCTGCTGCAGCGGCATCGGTCCTTTGATATCGATGATCGGCTTGGTCGGCGAGCCCAGACAAGTGAACAAAATATTCCGATTGCCCTGAAAAGGCGCCTTGCTGCCTAAAGGCGTCACATTGCGCTGTTCCTGGTAGGAGTGGTCGCGTGTGCGCGCCAACATTTCGCCCGCGCGCACCAAATACAGGCGCGAGTCGCCACAATGCACCCAGCTTACCGAGCCCTCCTGCACCAGCGCGGCGACGATGGTTGTGCGCGGAGTGTCGGCCATGCCCCGGTCAAGCGCATAACGCAATATCTGCCGGTGTGCGGCCAGCACCGAATCTGACAGGAATCCGGGAACGTCCTCGATCAAAGGTGCCGCCGCCTTCTGGTACATGGCCGACATGGTTTGCAAGGCCAGTTGCGCGGCCACTTCACCCTCGGGATGTCCACCCATGCCATCGGCAAGCAGGAATAGGCCTGAGCCACGGGTGTAGCAATACCCCATGCGGTCTTCGTTTTTCTCGCGGTTGCCGCGACGGCTGACCTGGAAGACCGAAAATTTCATTTCGCCCGGTTTCCAAACGCGGACGCATTCTTCATGTTTTTCTTGGTGTCTGTGACCATCGTGTCAAACTGCATGCGCACCTTTTCACCTACCGAAAGTTTGGTGTAACGACGCTCGCCCTCACGGCTGAGCTCCTTTTGCAGCGCAAATACCGACTGCGGGCGCGACAAAGCGTCCAGCGACATGCACCACTCGACGACCTCGATCAGGTTGTCTGAGTAGACACCCCGCAGGCGGGCCAGCGCTACGGCTATGCGGTCTTTGTCGGTGCGTTGCGGCGCTTCATTGGGCGGATACCCCTGCATGCAGGCGTAGATGCAGGCGCCAATGGCGTAGATGTCGGTCCAGGGGCCCATGGTGGAGTCGCGACGGTACATTTCTGGCGCGGCAAATCCGGGGGTATACATGGGCCGGATGAAGTTGCCCTCTTTGGAGAGCACTTCGCGCGCTGCGCCGAAATCGATCAGGACGGATTTGTTGTCGTCCGTGACAAAAATATTCGCCGGTTTGATGTCCAGATGCAGCATCTTGTGCTGGTGCACGATACGCAGGCCACGCAGAATTTCGTCAAACAAGGAGCGGATGGTCGACTCGCGGAACACCTTTTGCTGTTTCAAATCGCGCGCCGTAATGATGAAGTCCTGCAGGGAGGCGCCCTCCAGGTAGTTCATCACCATGTAGACGGTTTCATTCTCACGGAAGAAATTCATCACACTCACCACCGAAGGGTGGGAGATCTGCGCCAACGAGCGGCCTTCTTCAAAAAAACTCTTGAGCCCCAGGCGATAAAGCGACAGTTTTTCTGGCGGGACTTGCGGCGCCAGCATGCCGGCTTCACGCGAGGCAAGCGACGATGGCAGGTATTCTTTGACGGCAACTTTTTGCCCTTCAGCATCTTCTGCCAGATAAACCAGGCCGAATCCGCCGGCCGCCACTTTTCGCACGATCCGGTAGCCGCCGATCATCGTGTCCGGTGGTAATGGAGCAGGTTTTGCCTTCGACATAAAATTGCTTGCGTCTCTGTATTGGCCTGTTTGAAAGGTTTCTTCCAACGGCCTCTTCTTTTCTACCCGTTTTACCCTTCTCCCAACTCGTCATAGCCCCCTTTTCAACACAACAAGTCGCCATGCCAGTTTACAGCATGACTGGTTATGCCAGCGCCCAACACAGCCCCGTTAAAACCGCTTCCAACCAGGAATCCAGCGCTGATGCAGCCGGCCAACTGGGGCTGGAAATTCGTTCCGTCAACAGCCGCTTTCTGGATGTGTCGCTGCGCCTTCCGGAAGACTTGCGCCAGTTCGAAACCGGCATCCGCGAGTTGTTGAGCGCCAAACTCAAGCGCGGCAAAATTGAGTTGCGCGCCTATACCGAGAACAGCGCAAGTTCCTCGGTCAATGAGCCCACACCCAAACAACTGCAGCGCCTCAACGCCCTGCAGGACAATATTCGGGCCTGGTTGCCCGAGGCGCCCGCGCTAAGCGTGGCCGACGTCGTCCTCCTGGCTCAGACCGAACAAGGTGCGAACCGAGATTGGAGCAGCGCCATCCTGCCCCTGGCCGAACGCGCGCTCAAGGATTTGCTGGCGGCACGTCAACGTGAAGGCGCCCGGTTGGCGATCATGCTGCAAGGGCATGTTGACCAGTTGCGCGTGTTGACCAATGATGCCTTGCCCTTGGTGCCGCAACTGGTCGCCCAACAGCGCCAGCGCTTTCTGGAGCGCTGGAACGAAGCGCTTGCCCTGGGCGACAGCAACATCTCAACCCAGTTGGCGCAGGAGCGCGCACTGACCGAGGCCACCGCATTTGCAATCCGGATCGATGTGGCCGAAGAGGTCACGCGGATGAATTCGCATCTGGATGAAATCGAGCGCCTGGTCAAAAAAGGCGGTGAAATCGGCAAACGTCTTGATTTCCTCATCCAGGAATTGCACCGTGAAGCCAACACCATGGGCTCCAAATCTGCGGCACTGGACCTGACGCGAATTTCCGTGGACATGAAGGTGCTGGTCGAACAGATGCGCGAACAGGTGCAAAACATAGAATAAATATGACCCCCACGCTTGCCACTGCGTGTGCTGCGCTGCCCCCCGAGGGGGCGTATTTCCCTTGGGGCTGCCCTGCGGGAAATTTGACCCCCACACTTGCCACTGCGTGTGCTGCGCTGCCCCCCGAGGGGGCGAATTTCCCTTGGGGCTGCCCTGCGGGAAATTTGACCCCCACACTTGCCACTGCGTGTGCTGCTCTGCCCCCCGAGGGGGAGAATTTCCCTTGGGGCTGCCCGGCGGGAAATTTGGCCCCCACGCTCCACCGTTTATTCTCGTGAGGAATTCATGGACTACCCCGGCAATTTGTTCGTCGTAGCTGCCCCAAGCGGAGCCGGAAAATCCAGCCTGGTCAGGGCGCTTATGGAGCTTGATTCGCGCGTTGCGCATTCCGTATCACACACCACACGCGCCCCGCGCGGGCAGGAGAAACATGGCCGTGAGTATTATTTTGTCTCTGGCGACGAATTTGACTCGATGGTAGAAGCTGACGCTTTTGTCGAATGGGCCCACGTGCACGGCGAGCGGTATGGCACCTCGCGAAAGGCCATTGAGGAGCGCACCGCGCAAGGGGTTGATGTGGTGCTGGAAATCGACTACCAGGGCGCCATCGAGATCAAGAGAATCTTCAGCAATGCCGTTGGAATTTTCATTTTGCCGCCCAGTTGGGAAGAATTGCGCGCCCGATTGTTGCGCCGGGCCGAGGATGCCCCCGATGTCATC
>JANNYX010000563.1:0-8476 GCA_031410295.1 Rhodoferax sp. | reverse complement strand
CGAAGGTTTCGGCATCGAAGACGTTGGCATTTCGCTCGAAGCCAAGCTGGCGTTTCTGGATGCCCTGTCTGACACGGGATTGAAGCGCATCACCCTGGGGGCCTTTGTCAGCCCGAAATTCGTGCCGCAAATGGCGCGGTTTGAAGAGATGCTGCAGAAAGTGCAACCCAAACCGGGCGTGACTTACCTTACCTTTCTCCACAACCAGAAGGCAAGACAGCAGGCCGAGCGGTATGCGCCGCCGCTGACGGTGGAGCCGGATGTGTGCACGCTGTTCATTGACATATGCGACGTGCACCAGAGGCGCAATGTGAACCGCTCGGTTGAGCAGATCATGGCGGCCTGGCCGGAAACCATTGCACAGGCGAGCGCGCAGGGGGTGCGTCAGGCGCGTGTGGGCATTGGGTCGGCCTGGGGCTCCAACTTCATGGGCAAGTTTTCGCAGGCGTTTCGGTTCTTCTTCCTTGAAAGGCAGATTTCTCTTCTGAATGCAGCGGGCATCGAGGTGATCGAGATCGGCCTGCACGACTCCCAAAGCTGGAGCTTGCCGCACGAGATGGAAGACGATCTGCAGGAGATCAAACGCCGCTGGCCCGCCGTGAAACAGTTTCACCTGCACATGCACAATGCGCGGGGCATGGCGTTGCCGTCGATTTACGCCGCGCTACGTTCGCTGGACAAAACTGACACGGTGCTGATTGAAGGCACGCTGGGCGGCATAGGCGGAGGGCAATTTGGCGGCAATGGGCGCGCATGCGGCATGGTTGCCACCGAAGATTTGATGCACATGCTCGAAGGCATGGGCATTGAAACCGGGGTAGACCTGGACAAGCTGATCGACTGTGTCTGGCTGCTGGAGAAGATCATTGGTCGGCCTGCGTTTGGCCAGCTTGCCAAGGCGGGCCCCAGACCCATGACGCCCGAGGATTTTTACGACGCGAATATGCCGGCTGTGGAAAGTCTGGATGCGGCCAAACACTTCAGATTTGGGCCAGCGGTCTACGAGAAAAACGCCAATTCACCCTGGAAGCAACCGATTGCTGGCCCGTATTTTCAATGGCCGCAAGGTGCTGCAAGTGTTTGACGCAAACCACTTTGCAAGACTAGACGCTAAACGCTAAACGCAACATCAGGAGAAGAGATATGGATTTCAGTCTTACCGAACATCAAATCGCTATCCGTGACTCGGTGCGCAAATACGCCGAGGCGGAGTTGTTGCCCCACTACCAGCGCTGGGATCGCACCGGCGAGTGGCTGACGCAGGACTTCATCAGCAAACTGGTCAACATGGGTTTATTGCGGCTGCGCCTGCCCGAGAAATACGGTGGTCAGGGTTATTCGTTTGTGGACTGCGGCATCATCTGCGAAGAGATTGGCCGCTGCGACCACCAGATTCGGTACATCATCTCCAACGCGATTCACCTGGGTGAAATGGCATCGTCCATGCACCCTGACTTGCAGGAGGAATGGATTCCGCGCATCGCCAATGGCGAGATGATGTCGCTGGCCTTCACCGAGCCGCGCGGTGGCGCCGATGCAGGCAACATCGCCACCAAGGCGGTGCGGGACGGCGACGACTATTTGATCACCGGTGAAAAGACCAGCATCACGTTTACCGGGGTATCCAAGGTGGTGTTTGTCTCGGCGCGCACCGGCAAGCCAGGGCCCAGGGGGCTGTCGTTCTTCCTGGTGCCAACCGACACGCCTGGCCTCTCCACCTCGAATTTTGAACGCATGGGCCAAAAGCTGGACCGCGGCGGCAGCATGTTTTTTGACAACGTGCGCATCCCGGCGCGCAACATGATCGGCAAGGAGAACGAAGGTTTCATCTGGGCCATGACGATCATTGGCTACAACCGCAATTTTGTGCCCTTGGCGTGTATCGGCGCCGCGCAGAAGTCGCTGGAAGAAACCATGGAATACCTCAAGACGCGCCAGATCATGGGTAAATCCGCCTCCAAATGGCAAGGCGTGGCCAATGAACTGGCGACCGAAGCCACCAAGCTGGAGGCCGCCCGCATGTTGTGTTATCGGGCGCTGTCGCTCAAGGACAAGGGCCTGCGCCACGATGCCGAATCGTCCATGGCCAAATGGTTTGGCGTGAAAACCGCCAACGAAGCCCTGTACACCTGCATGCGCCTGAACGGCCATTACGGGTGGGCCAAAGACCTGCCCCACGAGCAGCGCCTGCGCGACTGCCTGGGCATGGAGTCGGCCGACGGCCCGCGTGAAGTGCACCTGGGCATCATCGCGCGCGACCTGCTGGGCAAAGAGTTCGCGCCGTTCTGATAGCCGTTCACGTTGGCGATTGACATGGGTCCCTTGCATGGCTTGAAGGTGATTGAGTTGGCCGGCATTGGCCCCGGCCCGATGGCGGCCATGCTGCTGGCTGACATGGGTGCCACGGTGCTGCGGGTTGACCGCAAGGAAGCGCATGGCCTGGGCGTGCCGCGCCCGCCGAAATTTGACTTGCTGCTGCGCAACCGAAGCGCCATCCCGCTCGACTTGAAACAGCCCGCAGCGGTGGATTTCGTGCTGGATCTCATCGCCAGTTCGGACGTGTTGATGGAGGGCTTTCGGCCCGGTGTGGCCGAGCGGCTGGGCCTGGGCCCGGAGGTATGCCTGGCCAAAAACCCCAAACTGATCTACGGGCGCATCACCGGTTGGGGGCAAACCGGCCCGCTGGCCAACACGGTGGGGCATGACATCAACTACATTGCGTTGACCGGCGCCTTGCACGCCTTTGGCCGCGCCGGGCAGCCACCGGCGCCGCCGATCAACCTGGTGGGGGATTTTGGCGGCGGCACCCTGTACCTGGTGATGGGAATCCTGGCGGCGCTGTACGAAATGAAATCCTCCGGCAAAGGGCAGGTGGTGGATGCCGCCATGGTGGACGGCGTAGCTTCGTTGATGACCCAACCCCACGGCACTTTTGCGGCGGGCATGATGTCGAACGAGCGCGGCACCAACATCACCGATTCCGGTGCGCCGTTTTATGACGTGTACGAATGTTCGGATGGCAAATGGGTGACCCTCGGCGCGGTGGAAACCAAGTTTTATGCCGAAGCGCTTGGCGTGCTGGGGCTCGCAGCCTTGTTGGCCGACCAGTGGAAGCGCGAAACCTGGGCAGACACCAAAGCCCAGATCGCCCGCAAGATCAAGACCCACACCCGCGGCGAATGGTGCACGGCATTTGTAGGCAGCGAATCCTGCTTTGCGCCGGTGTTGACGATTGACGAAGCGCCACAACACCCGCACTTGCTGAAACGCGGCACTTACATCGACATTGACGGCGTGACCCAACCCGCGCCCGCGCCGCGCTTCAGCCGAAGTGTGGCGCCCAGCCCGCAGGCTTTTCGACCCTGGAACGCGGGTGAAGCCGATGAAATATTGGGGCCATGGCTGAACCCGGCGCAAGTCAGCGCTGCCAGAAGCGCCGGTCTGTTCGAATGATGGACGCGGTACCCGACGCGATTTGACTCGAAATACCATGATGTCTTTGAAAGGACACGCCACATGATCAAGTTGCAAACCCTGGAGCAGGCGCGGCCCCGGCGCAGGTACTTTCGCAAAGACACGTTTGAAGGCCACATCACTGACCTGATTGCCACCAGTCAGACGAGGCAGCCAGGGGAGCAGGCCTTTTTGGTAGAACAGGATCCGAATTGGGTGACCCCGGCGCATTACCACGGGGAACACCAGTTCCAGGTGGTGACGGCCGGCCATGGCGCCATAGGCCGCCATGAGGTCAAGCCAATGTGTGTGCAATATTCAGCCCCTGAGACCGGTTACGGGCCTATCGTTGCCCGCGAGGCCGGCGTGTCCTACCTCACGCTGCGCATGGCGGGCGACGCCGGCGCGTGGTACCTGCACAAACCCGGCTCGCGTGAGCGCATGCAACTGGGCCTGAAACGCGAGCAACAGCACGGCGCGCCCCAGGCCAGCATCAGTGCCGAGGGCTTGGCGCAACTGACTCATACGACCGTGGAAGTGTTGATTGCGCCGCGCGCCGATGGCCTGGCCGCGCACCTGCTGCGCATGGCGCCGAAGCAGACGTATAGGCTGGTATCAGACCACCCGTATGGCGGACGGTATTACGTCGTCACGCAGGGTTCTGTCCAGATGGCGCAGACCGAGGGCCAGTCGCTCACCGTAGCTTTTGCTTCCGCCGACGAGCAATTGGCGTTGACCGCCGGGTCAAAAGGCGCAGAGGTGCTGGTGCTGCAATTTCCGGTTCAGGCTTTGCAGGCCTTGCAACCGTCCACTGCGCCGAATTGAACGTTGACGAACCCGCTTTCATCCGCTTTCAACTACCACGACCTGCGCGAAGGCGCGCGCAGGCGGCTTCCGCGTGGCGTGTTCGACTATGTGGACCGCGGCACCGAAGACGAACTGGCGCTCGTCAACAACCGCGCCGCCTTCGACCGCATTGGCTTGAAACCCAAGGTGCTGGTGGATGTGTCCAACCGATCCATGGCATGTACCCTGTTTGGCAAACCCAGCGCGATGCCGCTGGCCATTGCTCCCACGGGCGCGGCCGGCTTGTTGTGCCACAACGGCGAGGTCGAAATCGCAAAAGCCGCCGCCAAAGCGGGTATTCCGTTTTCACTCTCCACCTATTCCATCAACTCCATGGAACAGGTGGCTGAAGGGGCGGGTGGTCGCCTGTGGTTTCAGCTTTACATGTGGCCAGACCGCGCCATGTCGCACCAGTTGGTGATGCGTGCCAAAGCCGCTGGTTTTGAAGCGCTGATGGTGACAGTTGACACTGTCGCCGCACCCAACCGCGAATACAACCAACACAACGGTTTCGCCCTGCCTTTTGGCCTGAACCGCCGCAACGCGCTGGACTTGGCAACGCATCCGCGCTGGCTGGTGCAGGTGATGCTGCGTTACCTGCTGGCTTCGGGCATGCCGAAGTTTGAGAACCTGCCCGATGCCCTGCGCCAGTCCCTGATGGGCACCTCGGCCAAGCAGCGCGCCTTGCCCAAGAACGATTCTTTGACCTGGGATGATCTGCGTGAGCTGCGGCGCATCTGGCCTGGCCCCTTGATGATCAAAGGTGTTCTGGATGAGGACGATGCGGACAAAGCCGTCCAATGTGGCGTGGACGCGGTGATCGTCTCCAACCACGGTGGCCGCAACCTTGACAGCGCCATTCCACCGATCACCGCGTTGCCGCGAATTTTGGAGCGGGTCAACGGCCGGGCCGAGGTGATGCTGGACAGCGGTATCCGGCGCGGCAGCGACATTGCCAAGGCCATCGCGCTGGGCGCCAAGGCCGTGTTCATCGGGCGCGCGCCGCTGTGGGGCGTGGCGCTGGCTGGTGACCAGGGGGCGCATCAGGCCATCTCCATCCTGGCGCAGGAGCTGGACCGCGTCATGGCCTTGATGGGTTGCGCCAGCCTGGCCGACATCGACCGCTCACGCCTGCACGTTGAGGAACGCTAGGCGGTCTTCGGCCGCGCCGGACGTTTGACCTTGCCCACCGGGCGCAGCTTGCCGTTTGGCGTGTTGGGCTCGTTCAACACGTCGATGGTCATCGGTGTCTTGTAGGCGGCGAGCACCAAATCCCGCATGTTTTCAAGGTGCGCGCGCCAGAACGCCTCGGCGCTCGCGGGTGTGCCCGTGCGCATCAGTTCCAGGGCTTTTCCGCGACCCCTGATGTTCTCCTGCCGCAACTTGCCGACGCTGGCCCTGGCAAGGGTGCGTTCGGTCACGTCTTCGTGTTGACGCCGGATGATGTCGTAGATCAGCGAAGACAACACGTGGATGGTGTTGTTGCCGCAGTGCCGGGTGATGAGCATGGAAAACTCGGCGGTGAGGTCTGCATAGCGGATCAGATCGCGCTGCGAGGCCTCACGCGCGGCGGCGATGTTGGCCTCCAGCGCCGCAAACGCTGCCGGGCTGCGCAGCCCGGCAAGCAAGCCTGCGGCGGGTGGCTCGATGATGGTGCGGGCCAGCCACACATCCTGCAAGGTGGTGCCTTCGTTTTGCAGAAACACGCCAACCTGGCTGGCCGCCGTGCCCAGGTCAATGGCGATGACGCGCGCACCGCCATGTTTGCCGCGCGAGATAGCGATGAGCCCCTCAGACTCCAACAGCCGCAGCGCCTCGCGCATGGTGGGCCGCGAGATGGCGAATTCGGTTTGCAGAACGTTTTCCGGATGCAGCTTGTCGCCGGGTTTGAGGCGGCCCGTGACGATCTGGCGGCGCAGTTCATTGGCCACCACTTCGGCGGCTTTGGGTCGTCTTTGCGGGGCCGTTTTGACCAATGCCCGAAGAGCCGTTGGGAGGCTCGTCATGTTGTTTTTTGGTTTGATGTGGAGAGGAGAAACGAGGCCAAGAATAGCATAGGCTCATGGGTGGAAAGGCTTGTCGGGCGGTCAAATCTGCCTAAATATCTATATAATTAAACCTGATCTTCTCGACAGCAGAATCTGCTCAAATTCAGTCATTTCGCGTCCATCGCATATCTGTATTTTGTCGACACGATGTTTGCACCAGAGGAGTACGGGATGAAACCGCTCAGCGGCATCAGGGTTCTGGATTTTTCGACGGTTTTTGCGGGGCCCCACTGCGGACAGCTTCTGGGCGACTATGGCGCGGACGTGGTCAAGATCGAACCAAAAGCTGGCGACGATTCGCGCAACTGGCAGCCGCTTCACTATGGCCACGCAGGCTCGGGAACCCTGTTCTTTGTGGTGAACAGAAACAAGCGCAGTGCCGTCGTCGATCTGAAGAGCAAAGACGGCATCGACATCATCTGCCGACTGGTCAAGCAAAGCGACGTTGTCTTGCAGAATTTCAGCTTTGGCGTCATGGAACGGCTGGGTCTTGGGTACCCGCGACTCAAGGAAATCAACAAGCGCCTGATCTATTGCAGCATTTCCGCATTTGGAGAAGTTGGCCCCATGGCTGGGGCCAGGGGATATGACCCCGTCATTCAGGCCTTCAGCGGGATGATGCAGATTCCTGAAGAAGGCGGCCCGCCTCCAGCGCGGCTCAGTATCCCCTTGATCGACTTCACCACCGGCCAAAACGCGTTTGCCGGGATTCTGGCGGCCATCATCCAACGCAACGTCTCTGGCGACGGGTCGTACCTGGAAGTGTGCCTGGCTGACTCGGCCGTCGCCTTGCAGGCCTGGGGCCTGCAGCGTCACTGGGGCACGAATGGCCCAAATGCCAGCAGGGCTCCTGCGAAGGCGGGCGGCCCGATCATCTCGGACAACGTGCCGTACGAGTCGTTCAAGGCCAGCGACGGGTTTGTCTACATCGCCTGTGGCAACAACAAGTTGTGGGCTTTGTTCTGCACAGCGATTGCCCGTCAGGACCTGACAGTCAATCCCGCCTTCCAGACCAACCCCGCCCGACGTGAGAACTATCAGGCTTTGATGGATATCCTGAGCCCAATTATCGCAGGCAGGTCCAGGGCCTATTGGGAGCGCGTGTTTGTGGAGGCAGGCGTGCCATTTGCCCCAATCAACAATTTGCAGGAGTTGTCGGTTCATCCTCAAGTTGCCGCATCCGGCATCATTCAGGAATATACAAGTCCGCAATTTGGCGCCCTGAATACCGTTGCCCGCGCAGTCAGGTTCAACGGTCAAATTTCACCAGTAGGAACACCTCCACCGGGTCTTGGCGAGCACACTAGGGCCGTTTTGCGCGAGATCGGGTGTAGCGATAACGACATCGACACCTACCAACGCGCTGGAACAATCGGCTAAGAGCCTGGGCATCACGGGATCCACTTGCTTCAAAGGCGGGCTCAAGCGCGACGGCACGACTTTGGGTGGCCCGCAGTTTTCACGCACCTCACCGCAAGTGAGCGTTACTTTACGCGAAAAGCGCTGATTCGAAATACGGGCCAGGGGATCAATGCCGGCGTCGTCCTACGAGTCGGCATGGTCAGGCGGCTTAACATATGTTTCCGCCGCACAGGAGGCCCCATTCAAAACTCCCGCATGTCTCTGCTTTATGTCGCCTGGAAAATTGCGCTGGCGTCGGCATTCGCGGCCCTGTGCACGGCTGTGGCTGCCCAGGAGAAGCCTGAAAAAAGTGTTCCGGCGTTGCCGTCGGTCACGATCTCAGCCAAGGCGAACCGGGACCCGGTCGAAAAATCCTACCGCAAGATGGTTCGGGGCCTGGACCTTTTTGAGAAAGAGCGGGCCATGTCGCCGGGCGCGCCGCTGCGCTTCAAACTGCTGGCGCGGCGACCCGAGACCGACATGAACAGCATCCAGATTGACGTGATCGGGCCCACCGTGGACTTCGTTGTGCCAGTCGCGCCGGACCACACCTTTACCTTGCCGCGCAATCAGGCGGCCTTTGACGACGATGCGCAGGTGATCCCTAACCGCAAGAAACAAACCATGACCTGGCGCACCGAGATCCGCACACCGGGCATGCCGCCCAACACCCGGCGCCGGGGCGACCAGCGCCTGGAATGCCGGGTCGGGAGGGAAGCCGGCCTGCT
>JANNYX010000562.1:0-1827 GCA_031410295.1 Rhodoferax sp. | reverse complement strand
GGCGCCGTGACACAGGTGCTGGCGATGGTGGGGTGCCGGTTATTGCACGCCGTGCATCTTGCAAAAAGTCTTCATGCGCCGCACCGCCAGCTCGGGCTGCTGCAGGCAATTGGCGGCATCGGCTAGGCGGAACAACTCGGCGAAATGCTGCAGTGACCTGGCGCTTTGTTGCCCGCCCACCATGCTGAAATGGCTTTGGTGGCCATTGAGCCAGGCCATGAAGACGACGCCGGTTTTGTAGAAACGGGTGGGGGCCTGGAAGATGTGGCGCGAGAGGGCGACGGTGGGTTTCAGGATGGCGTGGAACTGGTCTTGGTTGCCTTGGGCCAATTCAGCCAATGCCTGGCTTGCTACCGGTGCGATGGCGTCAAAAATCCCCAGCAGCGCGTCGCTTCTTCCATGGTTGGGTGCGCCGCCAAAACCGTCGCCGGCGATCAATTCGGCATAATCAAAATCGTCACCCGTGTATATGCGCACGCCACCCGCGCCGTTCATGGGCAGGCGCCGGCGCAGGGCGATCTCCTTGGATTTGTCGAGCAACGAAATCTTAATGCCATCCACCTTGCTGGCGTGGGTGTTGATGACATCCAGCGCAGTATTCATGGCAGCGTCGATGGTGTCGCCGCCCCAATAACCCCGCAAGGCTGGGTCGAACATGTCACCCAGCCAGTGCAGAATGACCGGCTGGCGCGCTTGACTCAAGATGCGGTCATACACACGTTCGTAGTCCGCTGGGGATTGCGCCACACGGGCCAACGCACGGCTGGCCATGATGATGAGTTTGCCACCGAGTTTTTCGATGGCTTCCATCTGCAATTCATAAGCGCGCATCACGTCGTCGACCGACTTCACCGCGTCGATGTCCAGGTGGTCAGTGCCGCAGCCCGAGGCCACCAGCGCGCCTGGAAAATCTTTGGCCGCATCGAGTGTGCGGCGGATCAGTTCAAGCGACGTCGGCCAATCGACCCCCATGCCACGCTGCGCGGTGTCCATCGATTCGGCGACACCCAGGCCCAGGGACCAGAGGTAGCGCCGGTAAGCAATCGTCGCGTCCCAGTCGACAGCGCATTGCAGCCAGGGGTCAATGGCGGCACGCGCGTCGGCCACCACGTGGGCAGCGCTGTAGACGATGCGGTTGAATGGCGCCGGGGCGCCGTGCGCCAGGCCGGGGGTCGCAACACCGCGCAAGGTGTAGGCAGCCAGGGTGCCGTTGGCCTCAGGCAAAAAAAGCGTCTGGGGCATGCCAATTCAAAAGCTTATAAAAAAACCAGGGTTAGGCCGTGAAATACATTCAATAGTTTGCTATTAATATAATATCTTATCAATATCCACCCAGCGCCGTTCGCGCCAGGATTGCAGCGCCGCTTCGACCAGCTGCACACCTTTTGCGCCTTCGGGCAAGGTGTATTTCCAGGGGGCGCTCACCGCGTCATCTTCCACCACATGGCGGATGAATTCTTCCCACTGGATCTTGAAGCCGTTGTCGTAGACCTGCGTGTCGGGCACCTCGGCCCACTGCTCAAAAAACGGCATCATCTGTTTTTCGTCCGGATTCCACACCGGGCGCGGCGTGTTGACGCGGCTTTGTGCGCGGCAGCTGGAGAGTCCCGCCACCGCCGAGCCATGGGTGCCGTCAACATGGAAAGTGACGAGGTCATCGCGGCGCACTCGCGTGGTCCAGCTGCTGTTGATTTGCGCGATGACTTTTTCACCTTCCGGGCCTTTGAGTTCAAAGGTGGCGTAGGCGGCGTCGTCGGCTGTCGCCTGGTAGGGTTTGCCGGCTTCGTCCCAGCGCGTGGGGATGTGGGTGGCGCCCAGGCAGGAGAC
>JANNYX010000561.1:0-2008 GCA_031410295.1 Rhodoferax sp. | reverse complement strand
CCCCAGTGTCATCGGCTGGAAACGGAAGTGGTCGTTTGAAGTGACTAGGCCCAAACGTCACTTGCAGGATCTGGTCGGCGTGGCATTCAGCGCAGCGGCATCAAGGAGGAGGCCGCAGGCCGGGGGACAGCCGCGCAGCTGAGTGCCATGGCGGCCTGATCCCGCCCACGGAGCTTCCGGAATCTGCCCACGAGTTACGCCAGGCATCGTTTTTTTTGAAACAATCAATCATTGAAAACAAAAGGAGACACCATGAAACTTCAAAACATGTCCGCATTGGTCACGGGTGGCGCATCGGGCCTCGGGCTGGCCTGTGCGCGGCGGCTGGTGGAGAAAGGCGTCAAAGTGGTGATCGTCGACCTGAACCGCGAACTCGGCGCGGCTGCGGAAAAGGAACTCGACGTGACCTACGCGCACGGCGATGTCACCAACACCGAACAGATCAACGCGGCGCTGGACGCGGCCCAGGCCCTGGGCACTTTGCGCGCCATGGTGCACTGTGCCGGCATTGGCGGCGCCGTGCGCCTGGTGGAAAAAGACGGCCAACCCGGCTCGCTGGAGAAATACGAACAGGTGATCCGCGTCAATCTGGTCGGCAGCTTCAACATGCTGCGCCTGTCTGCCGCGCGCATGGCCAAAAACGAGGTGATTGATGGCGAACGCGGCGCCATGGTGATGACCGCGTCGGTCGCCGCTTTTGAAGGCCAGATTGGCCAGATCCCTTACTCCGCGTCCAAGGCCGGCGTGGTCGGCATGACGGTGGTGGCGGCGCGCGACTTGGCGACCAAATTCATCCGCGTCTGCACGATTGCGCCCGGCCTCTTCGACACGCCACTGCTGGCGCGTTTGCCGGAACCGATCAAAGCCTCGCTCAGCGCCTCCGTGCCGCACCCCGCGCGGCTGGGCCAGCCCGATGAATTTGCACAGCTGGCGATGGCGATTCTGGAGAACCCGATGTTGAATGGCGAGACGATTCGACTTGATGGCGCGATTCGCATGGCGCCACGGTGATGTGGTTGACGCGCCATTCGTAAGGCACAGGGACGGCAGGTGCCGCAACCCGGCAAATGTGTTAAAATGTCGTATATTTGCCATTTTAATGATAATATTAAATAATTATTAACCTTAATTGCTATATTATAAATAGCATACAATGTACACTATTAGACGGCCTATACGGTGCAATTTCTCTGGTTAAATATTCATCACAGATATCTAAAAAAGCAACCCCCGCTCACACTGAACGTTGCACCCTGTGCGCTCGCCAGACGCCTTCAACCGCCATGACCACTCTACTTGCCGCGCCCGACCTTGCCCAGTTGTCTGCCGAGCTCGAACGCGTGCTCAAACTGCGCGCCATCCCCTTTGGCATGAAGCTGTTTGAGACGGTGGATGAGATGGCGGCGATTCCGAAAATCCGCCGCCCCAAATCCGTTCACACCACCGACCAGATCGTCGCGCAGGCCGCGCGCCTGGGCTGGACGGTGGGCATCACCGCTGACAACCTGGTCGGTGACCAGTGCAAATCCGTCATCGGCCTGGGTGGCCAGAGCGCCGAATGGCACAGCGGCAAACACATGAAAGGCGTGTGGTACGCCACCGAAGTGGACACCGCGGCGCACCAAAAAGCCATGCATCTGGTGCCCGTGGGCAAATACCAGGCGCTGGCGGTGTCGCCGCTGGCCAGCGGCCGCCTGAACCCGCCCGACATCGCGCTTTTTTACGCCACGCCAGGGGCGATGATGTATTTCATCAACGGCCTGCAATACACCGGCTACAAGCGTTTTGACTGGAGTATTGTGGGTGAATCCGCCTGTGCCGACTCGTGGGGCCGGGCGCTGTCGACGCGCGAACCCAGCCTGTCGATCCCGTGTTTTGCCGAGCGCCGTTATGGCGGCGTGCTCGACGATGAAATGCTGATGGCCTTGCCGCCAGCGCTCATCGGCAAGGTGCTCGAAGGCATGGCCGCGCTCTCCAAAAACGGCTTGCGTTACCCGTTCCCGCAATA
>JANNYX010000560.1:0-2060 GCA_031410295.1 Rhodoferax sp. | reverse complement strand
CGGGGGATGCGTTGTTGCGGTTTGCCGATTTGGCCACTGACACCGCGCTCCTGGATTGGGCCCGCACCGCTGCGCCGGTGATGCTGGACAAACACCCGGAGCTGGCTGAAAAGCATGTGAACCGCTGGTTGGGGGGGAAGGCGGAGTTTTTGAAGGCTTGAGGTTTTGGGGCTTGGTTTTTGCGGGCTTGGGTTCTTCTGTGGCGCACTGGCCAACCGAGCGGGTTTTGTAGTTGACGCCGTCAGCAGCCAGCCAAGCACCCCGCCACCGCTCCTCATAAGTCGCAGGCGCTTGCGCTTCGCTTTCGCTGGCGCCACAAATCGTCGACGGCGGGGTGCATGGCTGGCTGCGGAAGGAAACAACTTCACGCGAAAACCGCACCAACGCAATTCACCTTACAATATCAACTCAAAGTAAGGAGGGCAAAACTATGTTGCTGACAGTCACATCCAAACGCCAGGTGACTTTTCCGGCGCACGTGTTGGCCAGCCTGGGCGCGGGGCCGGGCGACCGGCTCGAATTGCAGCCCAGCCCCGACGGGTTTTTGCTGCGCGCCAAGCGGGTTGACGCGGCCCGGCTGGCACCCTTGCGCGGCAAGATCAAACCGGCCGCGCCCTTTGATGCCGCCACGTTCCGGGAGCAGCCGCTTGGCCCAGGCCTACGGGATTGACACCTCGATATTGGTGCGCCTGGCCACGGGCGAGCCGCCGGCGGAATTCGACGCCACGGTGGCGGAGCTGACGCGCCTGGTCGAGCGCGAACATGCCGCTGTTGCGGCCTGCAACATGGTGATTGGCGAAGCCTATATAGCGTTGCAGCACCATTACCAGGTGTCCAAGGCCGAGGCCAAATCCGCTCTCGCGAGCGTGCTCACCAGCGGCTTGGTGGCGCCTTCGGGCGGCCAGGCAGTGCTGGATGCGCTGGCCGCCGCGCGAGGCGCCGGGCTGATGGACCGGCTCATCACTCTGCAATATGGCGCGGCCGGGCAAACCACATTGACGCGGGACCGCAAAATGGCAAATTTGCCTGGCGGCGCGCTGCTGGCGGTTTAAGCCGATACACCCAGAAAGCGTCCACAAGTTCCCCCCATGGCCTTCACCGAACTCAAATACATCGTCGCCGTGATGCTGGACCGTCACCCCGAGCTGGCGCACCGACATGTTGAGCGCTGGCTGGGCGGAAAGGCCGAGTTTTTGAAGGCGTAGCCGGCCTCAACCGCCGGCGCGGCGGCCCATCAAGTACGGCTTGGAAATCACCTGCGAACAGCGGCAGTTTTTCAATTTACTGAAAAGTAGATATTTGGTACCAATAAGTATAGAATTTCGAATTGCGGGTCAAATTGGTTCTGGCCGGTACAACGCAACCGCACTGGTGAGATTCGGCTGCGGCAATGCCGGACCCTGTCAATCCGCCGTTTTTCGATTTTCAACCCAAAGCAAGGAAATGGAGACACCATGATCAATCTCAAACCGTCCCGCCGGGTCACCCTGGCGGCATTGCTCGCGCTGGGTGTCTGTACTGCGCCGCAGGCCCAGACCGCTGCCGATCTGGGCAACGCCCGGGCGACCAACAGTGTTCTGACCTACGGCATGGGTTACAACTACCAACGCTACAGTGAACTCAAAGGCATCAACAAGGGCAACGTCGCGAAGCTCTCGCCGGTCTGGGCCTACAGCCTGAACAACCCGCAGGGCCAGGAGTCGCAGCCGATCGTCTACGACGGCGTGATGTACGTGACGACGCACACGTCGACCGTCGCGATCGATGCCCTGAGCGGCCGCCAGATCTGGAAGCAGGAACTGGAATTCGCGAGCGACGTCTTCAAGATGGCCTGCTGCGGGCTGCTGAACCGCGGCGTGGCCACGCTCAACGGCAAGATCTACCGCACGACGCTCGATGCCCACGTCATCGCCTACGACGCCAAGACCGGCAAGCAGATCTGGAAGTCGAAGGCCGCCGACTACAAGCTCGGCCACGCGATGACCTCGGCACCGCTGGTGACCGCCGGCGCGCTGATCACCGGCATCGCCGGCGGCGAGTACGGCACACGCGGCTTCATC
>JANNYX010000559.1:0-8612 GCA_031410295.1 Rhodoferax sp. | reverse complement strand
TGCTGTTTGGACGAATTGGCGTGGCTGCAATCGACCATCAGGGCCGGATTCAATTTGGCCTTGACCAGGTCGGCGCAGGCCGCCGCCACACTCGCCGCATCGTAATTTGGCGCCTTGCCGCCGCGCAAAATCACGTGGCAGTCCTTGTTGCCATTGGTCTGCACAATCGCCACCTGGCCGTTTTTGTGCACCGACAGGAAATGGTGGCCGCCAGCGGCAGCCTGAATCGCATCGGTGGCGATCTTGATGTTGCCGTCGGTGCCATTTTTGAAGCCGATCGGCGCTGACAGGCCCGAGGCCAACTCGCGGTGCACCTGGCTCTCGGTCGTGCGCGCGCCAATCGCGCCCCAGGCGATCAAATCACCCAGGTACTGCGGCGAGATCACGTCCAGAAATTCGCTCCCCGCTGGCAGCCCAATGCGGTTGATCTCGATCAGCAATTGTCTTGCGATGCGCAGTCCTTCGTCAATGCGAAAAGTTTCGTCGAGGTAGGGGTCGTTGATGAGCCCTTTCCAGCCCACCGTGGTGCGCGGTTTCTCGAAGTAGACACGCATCACGATTTCGAGCGAATCTTTGTATTTGTCGCGCTGCACCTTGAGCTTGCGCGCATAGTCCATGGCGGCAGCCGGGTCATGAATCGAACACGGCCCGATCACCACCAGCATGCGGTCGTCCGTGCCCGCCATGATGTCCTGGATGTTGTGCCGCGTCTCTGTGATGAGCGACTCCACCGGCGTGCCGCTGATCGGGAAGAAGCGGATCAAATGCTCGGGCGGCGGCAACACGGTGATGTCCTTGATGCGTTCATCGTCAGTTCGACTGGTGCGGTCACTCGGGGCGACGGCGCGGCGGCGTTCAACCGGGTTCGCATACCAGCCACCTTCGGAGGAGGAGGAAGAAGATTCAGTGGTCATGTTGCGGCTCCTAAAGGTTGAAAAACATTCAGCGAAAATGGATGGCAAAAAAAAACCGCCTTGTGTCAAGCGGTTTGTTCGGGAGACTGGGTGGGCTTTTTCAGCTGCGCTCAATTCTCTCTACCGCCGGTGTGCGTGAGATCCAAAAGTAGTCAAAGAAAAAGCAATACCGAGTCATGGCGAAGAATATAGCACAGCAAAAATTGGCGCTCAAGCACAGCGCCCGAAGTGCTTACCCGCCAGCGATTCGCTGCACCAGCCAGACCATTCCACTGCCCGCTGAAGCCAGCGCGAGCCAGGGCAACACTTTCTGGCCGATTGGGTTGCGCCGCATCGCATAAAGCACGGGTACAGAAACCAGCAGCACCAACAGTTGCGCCGCTTCGACACCTAAATTGAACGATAACAACCCCCAAAATAAGTCACGCCCGTGGAGTTGCAGTGCCGTGAGTGCTTCTGCAAAGGCCCAGCCATGCACCAGTCCAAAGGCAAAAACAATCGCCATCTGCGATTTGGGCGCGCTGGCAGCGGGCCTGCCGGCTCGCAAGTCCTGCCAGGCAACCAACGCTACCCACACAATAGAAGCGGCAATCAAGGGCTCCACCAGGGCTGACGGCAGATGGAACCATTGCACAGTGGCCAGTGCCAGGCTGGCGCTGTGTGCCAACGTGAAAGCGGAAACCAGCCAGGCCAAGCGGCGCATTAATCCGCGAAATGATCCGATAATTGATCGCCGCACTGATCCACGCATCAATGGCGCAGCAACCCGCAGCCCATCAGTAGGTTGTTGTTTGCCAGTGCGTTCAGCAACGACGGCCACTGCACCCAAAATGAGAACAAAAACAAACAGCAGGTGGTCCAGGCCACTGGCAATGTGGGCCATGCCGAACAAAAACAGCGCCCAGCGGCCCGAGCGTTGCCCAGAGGACACATTGGCCACTGGCTTGTCCTTGTCCATCACGTATTCGACCCTGCTGCCGCTGGCATCGGTCACGCTGGCAATCGTTCGGTAGTGCTCGCCGAAGACTTCGTGCAGTCGATTGCTCAATGTGGCCTGGGGCGCGCCAAACTGGCAGTTAATTTTGGCCTGCACGCTGATGCGGGTTGGATCGGCTGGTGACGCTTCAAGCTTGATGCGCTGCCAAGTGCAATCCCTGCCGCCCTGAGTCAGAATCAACTTGCCCTGCAACCATTGCCCGACTTGCGCCGCCGCCGCTGGATTGCCGCTTGCAACCTGCGTAAATACCTCCCGCGCAACCGGGTCGAGCTCATTGACCACCAGCGCCAAACTGAGCTTTTGGGCTTCTTCACGCAGGTCAATATGGGCCAGACCGGTGCTGGTGACATGCGCCTGCGTCAGCAGGGGCAGCGCGGCGCTGAACGCCAACAAAACTGTACGCAAGCAAGCCGGGATGACGCAACCCAATGTCGCGTTCATTGCTAGGGTGGCAACAATGCAGCGACAGCCTCACCCACAAACGCTGGCAGCAGCAATATTTCGTTGGTCCCGCCGTTTGCAGGATTGCGGGTGTATTGCGACAGCCCAATCGGATTGAGTTTGCCAAAATCGATGCGCAAATCAGGCTGCGCTGTCTGTAGAGCTGACTTCGCGACCGTCAATTGCCACACCGGTTGCGGGTCCAATCCAAAGCTGCTCAAAGGCATGCCGGAGATGTCAATGGAGCGCTCAGGCGCCGTGTTGTGCAAAAAATTGAGGAGAACGACAATTTTTTGGGTGCCGATTGTGTCCAATGGCTTGAGACCCTCGGCAGTCGCAGTGTGCCAACCCGCTGCAACACTTTCCCTGACGAATCGCAACGGTGTTTGGCCAGCCGCGTTGAGTTCAACCCGCCTGATTTGATCAGGCCCAATATCTTTCATCAAACCGCTTGCCACATATTCAGACAAAGCGCCGGGGCGTTCACTGCCGGTCCACGCCATCACCATCAATGCAACCGCGGCAACGCCACCCCAAATGTAGGGCGCGCATCCAGCCAACACGCCTCGCGCAAGTCTCATCGACGCCGCCACCACATCAAAATTCCCAAAAATGCGGCAAACCCCGGCAGTACCAATACGGTCAATATAAAAACACTGCGCATTTGTGATTCGGTCATGGCCACCAGGGGCAAAACCTCCGTGCTGGGCTTCATGGCGGGACCTCGCTCCTCGCCGCGCAGCCACGAGATCAAGCCCAACGTCAAATCTGAATTGGCCAGGTAGGGGAAAAACGAATTGCTGGCAAAGTCAGCATCCCCAATCACGGCTAGGCGAAACGGCTTCTGGATTTTTGCTTCGGTGGAGCCTGCCAAAAAGCCTTGCGACACGATGCCAATCGTTTGCAGGCCGGGGGCTTTTCCGGCGTCAGGCCCGCCTTTGGCGACAAACGCCTGATTGCTGGTGACCAACAGAGGGCTGGTTTTGACGCCCGCCGCGCTGAGCACCTGCAAGGGGCGCACCCCCGGAAAGAAAGACAAGCCCAAGTTGATCGTGACAGGATGTGTGGGGTAGGTGCTGACGGCCACCATTTGGTCGTCGGTGAAATAGTGGCTTTTGGGATCTGCCAAAACACCTTTCTGCCCCGCCACACCTGCGCTGGCCAGCAAGGCCGCCAAAGAGCCGTCAATTTCGTAGTCAGGCTCGACCAGCATCAACATGGAGCCGCCCGAATGCAAATAATTACCCAGCTTGGCGACATCGGGTGGCGCAAAGCGATAACGCGGGTTGGCCTCAATCCAGACGGCGCAATTCGCAGGAATAGTTGCGATTTTTGCGAGTTCAATTTTTTGAACGCTGTACCCCAACTTTTCCAAAGCGCGGCGCAACCGGCCCAAGCCATGTTGCTCGACATTGACAAGGCTGGCCTCCTGCCCATCGTGCTGATGCGCGCCGCTTCCTTCAAAATGGGTATGAAACTCGAAGTTGTCGATGTCGTATTCACCCTGGCCAGCGCCAAAACAGACCGGACGATCATCATTGCGCGTCACCCGCAAAATGGCCAAGGCAACTTCCCGGTCGTCTGTGGTGACGACTTCAAGCCGTTTGCCGTTTGCTGTGATGACTGCAGCGTTGTACAGCTTCATTCCCATGCGATTGGCGGCGCCGGGGTTCTGGTCAGGGTCAATCGTACGAACGGCAAGCCGCGCGTTGGTGCGCCCCAAGCCCTCCAACACAATTTTCGCGCCGTACGCGGCAGGATTGTTGCGCTGGTAAAAATAGGTCACTTCAACGTCGCTCTTTAGCTGCTGAACAACCCTTGTCGCCTCAGGCGAAGCGGTAAAGGCACGTTCGCGGGTGAAATCCAGATGGGCGTCATGTTTGAACAGCACTACGTTGGCCACCAGCGTCGCAGAAAAGCCCAGACCGATCAAGCCAACCCTGGCTGCCATTCGCTTCGCGCCAGAGGCCGGGAGGCGAACCTGCAGCAGCGCAACCAACAGCACGGCCAAGGACCCCAGGGCGGCAAAGAACCAACCCAGCTCCAACAATTCAGACAGTGCATGCGCGTTCATTCACGCTCCTGCAGACGTCGCGTGGCCAGCCACAATGACAGCAGGGTGATGCTGACAAAGTACCCTATGTCTGACGCGAATACAGAACCCGTGGCGATCGGCTTGAAGTGGCCAATCAGCGAAAAATTCAAAGCGAAACCCTGCAACCAACCCGGCAAAACCACCGTGACTGAGTCAATGAACCAAAGCATCAGAAAAATGCCCACGGAAAACGCCGCAGCCATCACCTGATTCTCGGTATAACAAGAGATCAAGATGCCGACAGAGACCAGCGTCGCAGCCAGGCAGGCCAGTGCCAGGTAACCCGTCATCATGGGGCCAACGTCAGGCTCCCCATACAGCCACAGCACCAGCGCATAAAAAATCGCCCCGCAATAGATGCCCAATACCAATAAGTAAGTCGCTAGAAATTTGGCCATCACAATGCTGATTTCTGCCACTGGGGAGGTGAGTAGCAGTTCCAGGGTTTCGTTGCGCCGCTCCTCGGCGAAGGCGCGCATGGTGAGCGCGGGAAGCAGCAGAATCGACAGCACGTACATCTGGTGAAAGATGTATTGCAGGTTGGCGACTTTGGTATTGAAAAGGGTCAAACTGAAGGTGTAACCCAGCACCAGCAAAAATACGGCGGCAATTGAATACCCGACGGGAGACCCCAGCAAGGCGTGCACCTCCTTGCCAAAAAGGGTGCGAAAAGCAGACGTCCGGATTTGCATTTTCAAAGTTCAGGCCAATGACAAGAACCAGCTCTCGAGGTCCGGCGTCTCGGCCATCGAACGCACACCTTTGAGGTGGCCGTTGAGCAGCACCGCCACGCGGTCCGCCACTTTATGCACCTCGGAGAGGATGTGCGAGCTGAGCAACACGGTTTGGTGTTGCGCCAAGCCGCGAATGAGTTCACGGGTTTCGATGATCTGCCTCGGATCAAGTCCATTGGTGGGTTCATCCAGCACCACGACACGCGGCTCATGCACAAGTGCCTGGGCAATGCCCACGCGTTGCCGATAACCCCGCGACAGGGCCGGAATAGGTGTGTTCAACCGGTCTGCAATGGCGACCATCCGGGCGACGCGATCAACCGCCGCATCGACACGCTCCTCGGCCACACCCCTTAGCCGGGCTGCAAATCGCAAAAATTCACCCACCCGCATATGCCGGTACAGCGGAGCCGATTCCGGGGCATACCCAATCTGCTGGCGTGCGGCCATGGATTCACGCACCACATCATGACCATGGACGAGAATCACCCCATTGCTCGGGGCCAAATAACCACACAGGGTCCGCAAAAACGTGGTTTTCCCAGATCCGTTGGGGCCCAAAAGACCAAACACTTCACCAGGTTGAATGGTGAGTGAAAACTCATGCAAAGCCATCACCTTGCCGTAGCTTTTGCTGACGGCAAGGGCTTCTATCGCTGGAACTTGATCCGAAATTTGCGGTGATTGCGGCGGCGGCTGCGTCAATGGAACAATCAAACAAACGCCCCGCAGACCAACCGGTCAATCATAAAACTCAGGTGCCTTTTTGGTGGCCTTGAAGATTTCAGGATCATGCCCGTAGAAAATCCGTGCATTTTCGGCATCACGAATCTGGCGGATTTTGGCGATGGCCGCATAGGCGTCACGTGGATTTTGGGTGCCAGGGATTGGCGGTATCAAGTTTTTGTCGAGGTTTTCCTTCAGGTACACCACGTCGGACGTCAAAATAACCGAACCAGTCTTGGGTAGTTTGACCACTGCAAACTGGCTCCCTGGGGTATGTCCTGGAGCGCGGATGACGCGGAAGGTGCCATCGCCAAACAGGTCCAGATCTCCATTTAGTTTGACGATGTTCATGTTCTTCAGCTCAGGCAAGTCACCCGGGATGTAATAGACCGAAAAGCCAGTCTCTGGCGCCAGTGCCGCGTTGTATTCATCCCCCTGCATGATGACAGTGGAATTTTTGAATTGATACGTGTTACCGCCGTGATCCAGGTGCAAGTGTCCGACGACGACAAATTTGATGTCTTCGACTTTGAGGCCAATTTTCGCCAATTGCGCTGGAATTGCATCGTCTTTGGTCATCTTCAGGCCAAAACCCTTCGCCAATGGCCCCCACCAGCCTTCTTCATTGCCAATTGTCTTGTCGTTGTTTCCGTTGTCGAAAATGACATTGCCTTTCGGATGCTTGAGCACATAAAAGCTCACCGGCACGCTATTCGGGGCAAAGGTGCCCTCGCCGCCCATTTGCAAAGCCCCTTTGGCAAACCCGCCCAAGGATCCCGACGAAAACACATACAGCTTGATATCCTGGTTTTGGGCCTGGACCGGCGCCGCGCCCCAAAGAAGAGCGGTTGCCGCCAACGTCACGGCGACGCAACGGGCGATGCTGGGAATTTTCATGGTTGACTCCTGGTTGATAAATCAATAAAAGGCTCCGCGCACATCGCCAAACAATCCGCATGGGTTTGTTGACTCTGCGCTGCTTGGTTTATAGCAGGAGGAATTGGGAGCCCAGCTCGGTGCGTGATTCGATCGCGGGAAATCCCTAGGATAAATTAGCTGCAGTTAGTGCGACAGTTGGGTTGTCCGACAAAGTATGTAACGATTTGTTAATTTTCATCAAGTGATTTTTATGCCCGCGCAGTTGCCCTTGCCGTTAGTGAATGCCCATGTGATAACCCCATTCGAACGCGTCAAAGTTGTGCCGGCTTACAAAGCGGTTTCCGGGGCGATCGAGCAGCGAATTGTGCGCAACGAAATAAAGCCTGGCGTGCAACTGCCTACCGAACAGGAGTTGGCGCAACAGTTTGGTGTCAACCGGTCTACGGTGCGCGAAGCCATCCGGCAGCTTGAGCAGGAAGGCTTGGTCGAACGGCGCGGATCAAAACGCCTGCATGTCACGATGCCGGGCGTCTATGACGCCGCGCCCAGAGCGGCCCGTTCGCTGCTGTTGCACCAGGTGACGTTCGAAGAACTTTGGCAAGTCGCACAGGTGCTTGAGCCACAGGCAGCACGTCTTGCCGCAGGAAAGGTGTCCAGCACAGACCGCGAGGAGTTGCAGGACAGCTTGAATCGCCTTGCGGCCCATTACAAGGCGCAGGGAACGATCCAGTCCCATGCCGAGTTGGACATCGAATTTCACGCCATGGTGGCGCGCATGTCTGGCAATCGCGCCTTAATGCTTGCCCGCGAACCCATCAACCTGTTGTACCGACCGTCTTTGATGCGCCTTCAGCAGGAGTTGCCGCAAATGGAGCGGCGTAACCTTGAAGCTCACAAACGCATCGTGCGTGCGATTTCGGTGGGCGATGCAGATTTGGCCCACGATTGGATGCGCAAACACCTGATTGATTTTCAGAGAGGGTATGCTTTGGCGGGCATTTCAATGAATACCGCATTGCAGGCGCACGACTTCGAATAACTTCTGTACCAGCCTACACCGTCACTTACTGTTCACAACCCTGTGGCAACTTGCCGCACTTTTAACCCAAGGAGACCATTGATGACATCTGACTCACAGCAATTCGCACCTCTGGCAAATCGCTGGCGCAAAGCCTGCGTTGCCGCCGCCGTCGCGTTAGCGACTCTGCCTGCAGTGGCGCAAGAAACCTTCAAGATCGGCATCGTCAGTTTTCTGTCGGGCCAGGCGGCTGAAAGTTTTGGCGTACCGGCCATCAACGGCGCCAAAGTGCTGGTCGATGCTTTCAACAAGGGCCAGGCTCCGGCGCCGTACAACAAAGTCGGCTTTGGCGGCATGAAGATCGAACCGGTGTACGTCGATGAAAACGGCGGCGCCACCAAGCAGGTGCAGGAAATGCGTGCACTTTATGACCGCGAAAAGGTCGACGCCGTGGTCGGTTATGTAGGCTCGGGCGACTGCCTGGCTGTGGCGCCGGTGGCCGAGGAGATGAAGAAATTCCTGATTCTTTACGACTGTGGCACACCGCGCATCTTTGAAGACGGCAAATACAACTACGTGTTCCGCACCGCCGCCCACGCGGCCATGGACAACGTGGCGCTGGCGCGTTATTTGAAGGCCAAAAACATCAAGGTTGAACGCTTCAACATGATCAACCAGGACTACGCCTGGGGCCAGGACAGCAAGAAGGACTTCACCCTGACCATGGAGCAACTCTACAAGGGCGCCAAAGTTGAAGCAGATCTGCTGCCAAAATTCGGCGCAGGGCAGTACGGCACGGAGATTTCGG